>CAMYJV010000072.1:3738-15617 GCA_947258805.1 uncultured Gammaproteobacteria bacterium
CCGATATGAAAGCGAGCCTGGCAGCAATGGTGGACGCCGTGACGGATTTTGTCGCCGCCAAGCCGAAGCACAAGGGCTCCATCGCTTTCCTGATCACCAGCGATGAAGAAGGCCGCGCCCGCGACGGGACGCTGAAAGTCATGGACGCGCTGACTGCACGTGGCGAACACATAGACTGGTGCGTGATCGGCGAGCCGTCCTGCGCCACCCGGCTCGGTGATACAGTCCGGATCGGCCGGCGCGGTTCGCTGAGCGGCATGCTGACCGTGCATGGCCAGCAGGGCCATGTGGCTTACCCACAGCTGGCCAGCAACCCGATTCAAAGCTTCGCGCCGGTGCTGGCGCAGCTTTACGCCCATCATCTCGATGACGGCAACGAGTTCTTCCCCCCTTCCAGCTTCCAGGTCGTGCATGTGGACGCGGGCGCGGGCGCGCCCAATGTGATTCCCGGGTCACTGCGCGCGCGGTTCAATTTCCGCTACTCCACGGTCTGGGATCACCACCAGCTCCAGGCCTGGGTGCACGAACTGTTTAACTCCCACGCTATGGAATACACGCTCGACTGGCACCTGTCGGGCAAGCCCTTTCTGACGCCGGTAGACACCCTGGTCAACCGCGTGGCAGAAGCCGTGCAACAAGTCACGGGCATCGAACCGGAATTGTCGACGGGCGGGGGTACATCCGACGGGCGGTTCATCGCACCGGCGGGCACCCACGTGGTGGAGTTCGGGCCGGTAAACCGGACCATTCACAAGGCCAACGAACAGATACCGGTGGCCGACATCGAGCCGCTGCGCGAAGTCTACGGTCGCATCCTGACAGCGATGCTCGGCTAAGCGGCGGAGGCGGCGCCGGGGTTCCGCCAGTTGGCCCACAGCGCGAAGAACCCCAGCGCCACGCACCACAAGAGCACCCACGTGGGCATGCTCAATCCGAGGAATCGCCAGGCGACGTCGGCGCACTCGCCGGAGCCGGACAACACCATCTGCAGGACTTCGCCCAGGCCGAAGGTGTCCAGCATGAAATCGAGCCCGGGCCCGCAAGCGGGCACCTGGTCCTTCGGCAGGCTTTGCAGCCAGACCTGGCGCCCGGCAACTCCGGCACCTGCGCCAGCCGCAACAGCCACCAGCCCGCCGTAGACAAAGCTGCCGACACGCCCCGGCCGATGCAGGGCGGCCATCGCGAAGATCACGCCCATCGTGATGACTGCAACGCGCTGCAATACGCACAACGGGCAGGGCTCCAGGTCGAGGCCGTACTGCGCGAACAGGGCAAAGCCCATCATGCTGGCGCAGACCAGCGCGCCCAGCAGGTTCGCGACCCATGGATTCATTAGCAGTTTCATGGGCAAATTGTAATCCGCGCGCGCGGCGTTGCGAGTACCGGCATCACGGCCACGTCAACCGGTGACTCGATCTCGCAGGTACACGGGCAGCGCCTGTGCCGGAGCCACTATCTCACCGCGGTCAAAGGCCGCCCGGGCCAGCACCAGCAGATCATCCGCCCGCGGCCGTGCCGCGGACTCGACGGCCTGGATCCGGGTGGCAAAGCGCTCTGCCAGCTCCGGATAGACCGCCCACCCCGGTCCCGCCGCCAGGAAACGCCCGGCACCAGAGAGCATCAGGCCGGCGGGCGGCGTGACGCAATCGCAATCCAGAGTCTCCAGATGCTCATCTTTCAACCGGTACGCGCCCGCGTAGACCTCGCCCATGCGTGCATCAAGGGCGGCCACAACGCAGTCGGCCCCCGCGCGTCGGGCAGCGCCAAAACCCAGCACCGCGAGGCTCGAGATGGCGCAGACCGGCAGCGATGCACCGAAGGCCAGCGACTGCGCGGCTGCCATGCCCACCCGCAAGCCCGTGAAACTGCCCGGGCCCCGACCCACTGCGATGCAGTCGAGGGCGGACAAGTGCAGGCCGGTCTCTGCCAGCACCTCGTCCACATAGCGATAGAGCTGCTCCGTGCGCCCGCCGTCATCGACATCGCGCACCGCTAAGGTATTGCCCTGGCAGGCCGCAACGTTCGGCACATCACTGGCGGTCTCTATCGCCAGGCATCGGAACCCGGAAAGGTTCACGAGTCCGCCTCGTGGGCCGCGAAAAACTCGACCACGTCGGTGAGTTCCCGAATCACAGGCATAGGCGGCAGGCTGCGCAGAAATACCCGACCGTATGACTTGGTCTGCACACGCGGGTCGCAGAGCATGACAACGCCGTAGTCGCTGTAGTCGCGAATCAGCCGCCCGACGCCCTGCTTCAGGCTAAGCACCGCCTGCGGCAGCTGGTAATCGCGAAAGGGATTGCCACCCACGTTGCGGATAGCCTGCAATCGCGCGGCAAGCAACGGGTCACCCGGCGACGCGAAAGGCAGCCGGTCTATCACCACCAGCACCAGGCCGTGGCCGCGAATATCGACACCCTCCCAGAACGTCGCAGTGCCGAGCAAGACGGGGTTGTCGAGGCGGGCGAAGTCGTCCAGCAGGCGGGAGCGAGGCGCCTCGCCCTGAACAAGCAGCGGACCCGCGAAGTCCGCCTGGTCCCGGATCACGGCAGCCGCGCGGCGCAGCGCACGATGGCTGGTGAACAGCAGGAAGGCGCGGCCACGACTCGCCGCGAGGACTGGCAAGGCCGCTTCGACAACGTGGTCCGTGTAGTCAGCTTGCGCGGGATCCGGCAGGTCGCCGGGTAGATACAAGCGGGCGATCCGGCCGAAGTCAAAGGGGCTCTGCACCTGCCGCGTGGCAACGCCCGCCAGGCCCAGCCGGTTGGTGAAGTGCGAGAAATCATTCCCCACGGCCAGCGTCGCGGACGTAAAGATCCAGGTCGAGGCCTGGGACTCCAGCAGCGCCTGGATCTGGCCCGATGCGTCCAGCGGCGTGGCATTGACGATGAAGCCCCGCGCCGTCACCCGAATCCAGCGCACGTACTCGTCGCCCGGCGCGTCGAGCAATCGCCTGGCCGCTGCGGCGAGCCCGGCGGCCCGTTCACGGCAGCGGCCCAGACCGTTGCTGTATTCCGTCAGCGGCTCCAGTTCTTCGGCCAGGGCCTCGAGATCGTCCGTCACCGCTTGCAATGCTGCATGGAAATCAGCGCCGGCGGCATGCCAGTCGAGTTCCCTGGCCGTGGCCTCCAGACCGGCCCGCACCGAGCGCGTGGCCGTGTCCAGCTCATCCACCACCGCGCCTAAGTCGGTACTCCAGGCACCGGCCGCCAGGGCCTCCGCGCGCACGTCACCATCCAGGTCCAGCAACTGCCCGGAGCCCAGGCTCAGGTTCAGAAATCCCTGCGCCACGTCCGGGAAGCGATGAGCCTCGTCGACGACCACGGCATCGGCGCCGGGCAGCAGCTGCCCGAAGCCTTCATCCTTCATGGTCAGATCAGCCATCAGCAGGTGATGATTGACTACCACGATATCTGCGTCGCGGGCCGCCTGCCGCGCCCTGGCAACGTGGCACTCATTCAGGAACGGGCAGCGGCTGCCGAGACAATTGTCGGCCGTGGACGTGATCCTCGGCCACAGGGGCGAAGCCTCGGGGAAGCCAGTTAGTTCCGCGACGTCCCCGGATTCTGTCTGCCGGGCCCAGGTCTGAACCCGCCGGAGCACCGCGCCGCCAAGCTGCGCCGGCAGGTCACCCCCGGCCAACTGGTCCAGGCGGTAATGGCACAGGTAGTTGGACCGGCCTTTCAGCAGGCGGACCCGCGCAGGGCGTCCCAGCGCCTTGCCGAGCATCGGCAGGTCGCGGTGGAACAGCTGATCCTGCAGCGTGCGCGTCCCGGTAGACACGATGCCGCGCTGCCCGGCGAGCAGCAGGGGCACGAGGTAGGCCAGGGTCTTGCCGGTGCCTGTGCCGGCCTCGACGACGACGTGCCGGGATTCGCGGAGGGCGGCAGCCACGGCCGCGGCCATCGCGAACTGCTCCGGCCGCGGTGCGAAGTTGTCCAGGCAGTCCGCCAGGGGCCCGCCGGCCCCGAATATAGACTCGAGACCGGCCGCCGGGTCCGCCGCGGGGCTTGCTGCAAGCGTGTCCACTCTCCAGTCCTCAGACACCGCCACGGTCGCCCGGGTGAGCGCCAGCTTTGGGTTGACAGGGAGCACGCAGCGGCTGACCCGCTACGTACCATCTGTATAATACGCAGAACCGCCACGCGGATTCCGCTGAAAACCATCAGAAGCAGCGGAGTTTCTCATTCCAGGCCAGTCGACAACACACCAGTTCAGCCGAGGATTCTTATGACGACGAGCAATCAGGCGCTCCAGCAGTGGATCGACGACGTAGCCAAACTGACGCAACCGGAGCGCATCGCCTGGTGTGACGGCAGTGAAGGCGAGTATCGCGGCCTGGTCCAGCAAATGCTGGAGACTGGAGACCTGATCGAACTGAACCAGGACACGCATCCAAACTGTTACCTGCACCGGTCAGACCCCAGGGACGTCGCCCGGGTTGAGCACCTGACCTTTGTCTGCACCGAGCACGCCGGAGACAGCGGACCGAACAACAACTGGATGCATCCCAGCGAAGCTCATACCCAGATGGACGCCCTGTTCGACGGCTGCATGAAGGGCCGGACCATGTACGTCATTCCGTACTGCATGGGCCCCATCGACTCCCCCTACTCGCGTTGCGGCGTGGAGCTGACAGACAGCCCCTATGTGGCGATCAACATGAAGCTGATGACCCGCATGGGCCAGGCAGCCCTGGAAAGAATCGAACGGGAAGGAAAGTTCGTGCGCGGCCTGCATTCCGTCGGCGACCTGGATCCGGACCAGCGCTTCATCATGCACTTTCCGCAGGAATTGCAGATTCAGAGCTTCGGCTCGGGCTACGGCGGCAACGCGCTGCTGGGCAAGAAGTGCCACGCGCTGAGAATAGCCAGCTGGCAGGCTTCCCAGGAGGGCTGGCTGGCCGAACACATGCTGCTGGTGGAAGTGGAAAGCCCGCAGGGCGACAAGCATTACCTGGCCGCAGCCTTTCCGTCCGCTTGCGGCAAGACCAACCTGGCCATGCTGATTCCGCCGGAATCGCAGGATGGCTGGAAGGTCCGCACCCTGGGCGACGATATTGCCTGGCTGCACGTCGACGATGCCGGCCAGCTGCGCGCAATCAATCCGGAGTCCGGCTACTTTGGCGTGGTGCCGGGGACCAACGTGAAGACCAATCGCAACGCTTTCGACATGATCAAGCACGACGCGATCTTCACGAACGTGGCGGTCAACGCGAAAAATGAACCGTGGTGGGAAGGCAAAGACGACGACCAACCGGTGACCGACTGGCAGGGGCGCCCCATCAACGGCAGCGGCGAGCCGGCAGCACATCCGAACTCCCGTTTCACGGTGAGTGCCAGCCAGAACCCGAGTTACTCACCGCTCGCCGAAGATCCGGCGGGCGTGCCGATCAGCGCCATCATCTTTGGCGGCCGCCGTCGCGAGCTGGCACCGCTCGTGTACGAAGCGAATGACTGGAACCACGGAGTTCTGGTTGGCGCCAGCGTGGCCTCGGAAACGACCGCGGCCGCCGCTGGCAAAGTCGGCGTCACCCGTCGCGACCCGATGGCGATGAAACCCTTCTGCGGTTACAACTTCGCCGACTACTGGGGCCACTGGCTCAGCTTCGCCGCCCGGGCCGATGAGTTGCCAAAGATTTTCCACGTGAACTGGTTCCGCCAGGATGCCGATGGCAGATTCCTCTGGCCTGGCTTTGGTGAAAACCTCCGGGTCATGCGCTGGATCATCGACCGCTGCGAAGGACGGGTTGGCGCGGAACACACGCCCATTGGCTACCTGCCGCGGCCGCAAGACCTGGATCTCAACGGCCTGGACCTGGATGCCGCCACCCTTGAGCAACTGCTGACGGTAGACCGGGCAGCGTGGCGCGAAGAAATGGCCACGGTAGGCAAGTACTTCAACGAGTATGAGAACCGGGTGCCCGAACTGCTGGCCGCAGAGCACGAAAAGATCCTGAAGGCGCTGAGTTAGAAACGCCTTCCGCCACGCGAATGTGCCCGGCTGATGGGCCTGCAATAGTCGCCTGCTGTCCGTGCGCGAGCCGCCAGCGTTGGCGGGCGCCGGGAAAGGCCGGTGGGTTCAGGACTCCAGACTGTACTCGATGGCCAGGGGTGCGCCGCGAGGCGCCACGCGCCCGAGGCTGATCACGCCTTTGCCGATCAGTTCAGCGCTGTCGCGCCTGACATAGATTTCTTCGCCGTCGTCGCGCTGAATGAAGGTGCCGTTGGTGCTTTCATCCACCAGCATGTAGCGGTTTTTCACGACCTCGATGCGGGCGTGGATGCGTGAAATCAGGTTGCCCTTGACCACGAGGCTGTTCTCATCCGCTCGACCGATGGTGACGTCCGCACTGGAATCCTGCGTCATCAACACCTCGGTGTCCTGGTAGTGCAAGCGCAGGCACTGGTCGGCCGGCGCAGCCTTCGGGCCCACGTTGACCGACGGCAACATGCTGGTGGCCTCTTCCGGCTGCCACAGCACCTCGAACACAGCGAGCTCGTCGCTGCGCCCCCGCACCGCGGCGACGTCTATCTGGCGCACAAGACCGCGCCACTCACCGCTCAACTGCTCCACGGTTGCGGCCGTAGTGAGTATCTGGCCCGATTTGGCCTGCGCGGTCATCCGGTTAGCCGTATGCACGGAGGCCCCGAATACATCGCGATCCTGGTTGACGACGGGCCCGAAATGACAGCCAATGCGGATCGCCACGTGAGTTCCACCGGCGCCAATTTGCGGATTATTGGTGATGCGCTGCTGCATCTGGGCAGCGGCGTTGAGCGCATCGTCGGCCATGGTGAAGGTAGACATCACCTCGTCGCCCATGGTCTTGATCACCGTGCCACCGAACTGCTCGGTGGCCTCCTTCATCACGTCCAGGCAGCGCTGCACGGTTTCGCGGGCCTGGTCGTCTCCCATGGCCTCGTACAGGTGGGTGCTGCCCACCACGTCGGCAAATACGATGGTGATTTGCTGGTCTTCGGCCACAGCGGTCAAGTTAACGACACCAGAATATGTAAAACCATTGGGGATTATACGGCAGAGCTGGAGGCCGGAAAGAACCCCCCACAGCCCATTCAGCGCTCGGCGGTGATATAGACGATCCAGCCGGCATCAGCCTCGCCCTGCTCGTCGGGCGTGAACTCGCCGTCGCCCTCTCCATCCTCATCGGTGCCCTCCCAGTACACGGTTATCCGCTGAAAGCCGGCCTCGGCAAGCACTTCGCGAATCTCCGGCAGGGTCCACATTCGCCATTCATAGCTGAAGGCCTTCTTCAGCTTGGAGCCATCGGGAAACTTGAAGTGGATATGGCACAGCATGTCGCCGCTGATCGGGTGATAGCTGGCCTGATCCCAGACGTAGGTGAAATTGTCGTATTTCGTTTTTTCCTTCATTTCCTCGAAGGCTTCGTGCCCGCCGAAGGCATCGAGAAACAGGATCCCGTCGGGCTTCAGGCCCCGACAGGCCGCGCGAAAATAAGCCCGCAGCTCATCGCGCGACTTGAACAGGTAGTAGCTGAAATTGAACGCGCCGACGACGTCTACGGGTTCAGTCACGACATCGAGCACGCTGTCCTGGCAGAGCTTCATTCGAGCCTGCTGATCGGGCCGCATGCCAGCGACGTGGTGACGGCGACCCCAGTCGAGCACCTCCTCATCAATATCCACGCCTATGGCCGACTGCTCCGGCCCCTGGCGGATCCATTCGCAGGCCGCCGCGGCCGTGCCGCAGAAATCCTCGCGAAAACTCACCGGATTGCGCCCGCGAAGTTCCTTGAAGGTATCCACAATGAACTCGATTTCCGACTCCACGTTTTGCACAGACTCTTCGTAGAGTTCGTGCCGGTCGGCCTTCTCGGCCATGGTCAGGGAGCGCGTCTCCGCGTGCAAAACCTCATCATTTCTCGCAGCCAAGGTGCTGAACTCCTGTTTGTGAATAATGGACGCCCCCGCAACAACAAGTGTCTTTTGCGGCCTGCCGAGGCCTCTTGCTGCGGAAGGCCGCAGTGTCGCCTACTGGCGCCGCAAACATCAAGCAGCGGCTTCAAAAACTTCGAGAGATTGCAACAAGGTTCCTGCATCCGCATCCGGGCGCGACGCTGTCTCGGCCAGGTAGCGTCGCCAGCGTGCCGCGCCCGGTTGCCCTGCGTAGAGACCGTGCATGTGCCGCGTAATATGGTGCAGGCGGGCACCCTGGTCGATCTGCGCCGCTGCATACGCGGCCATCAGCCGGACCACCGCGGCACGATCGGGCAGCTCAGGCCTGGCCCCTCCGAGGCAGCGGGCCTGCAGCAGCGCGAGCAGACAGGGGTCGGCATAGGCCTTGCGCCCGAGCATGACTCCATCCACCCGCGTGAGTTCACCCATGGCTTTGTCGACGCTGTCGATGCCGCCATTGAGGACGATTTCTAGCTGCGGAAAATCCTGCTTCAAACGATGCACCCGATCGTAACGCAGCGGCGGGATGCTGCGGTTTTCCTTCGGCGACAGTCCCTGCAGAATGGCTTTACGGGCATGGACGATGAATACGCGGCAGCCGGCCGCGGCCACGGTGCCGACGAAGTTCGCCAGGAATTCGTAGCTGTCATGCGCATCGATGCCAATGCGGCTCTTCACGGTGACGGGGCCGTCCCAAGCCTCGGCCAGCGCGCGGACGCAGTCGGCCACCAGTTCCGCATCGGCCATCAGGCAGGCGCCGAAACGGCCCGATTGCACACGGTCGCTCGGGCAACCCACATTCAGGTTCAGTTCGTCATAGGGGTAACCGGCCCGCACAGTCGCAGCCGCGCGGTGCAGGATTTCCGGCTCGCTGCCGCCGATCTGCAACGCGACCGGATGTTCGCCGGCGTCGAATGCCAGCAGCCGCTCCGGGTCGCCGTGCACGATGGCCCGGGCCGTGATCATCTCGGTGTAGAGGCCGACGTCGGGAGCCAGCAGCCGGTGAAAATACCGGCAGTGACGGTCCGTGCAGTCCATCATCGGGGCCACGCAGATGCGGTGCTGCATCATGCCGCTACCGCTGTCGCCACGGCCCTCCGTCAACTCAAGCCCCGGGCGCTTTCCTCGATCAGGAAGTCCACTACCTCCCGCAAGGCCTCTTTCTCGCTGGCGCCTGCGTGGCACGCTCGCTCGTAGACTTTGACCTGCCGATGGGCGCTGGTGCCACGGGTCAGGATCTCGCGGGCCTGCAAAACCTCGTCGACGCAGCCCAGGGCTTTGGCGTCTTCGTGGATCAGGCCCAGGATCTCTTCCATTAGCTGCGGCAACGGCACGATGGTGCCCTTGGCCAGGTCCAGCAGGCCTTCGTCCATCCCGTAGCGCATGGCCCGCCAGCGGTTCTCGTTGAGCAGCATCGGGCTGTAGATACGCCAGCGCTGATTGTTCTGACGGAGCCGGTACAGACTGCGCAGCAGGCAGATGGTGATGGCCGCCAGCGACACCGCGTCGTCGAGCCGGGTACAGACATCGAAAATTCTTGTTTCCAGGGTCGGATAGCGTGCGCTCGGTCGCAGGTCCCACCAGATCTTGGTCGCGTCCTCGAGCAAACCTGCATTGATCAGGACGTCGACGTGGCGCTGATACTCGGCGTAGCTTTCGAAGTATTCAGGGAGTCCCGTCCGCGGCAGGTTGTCGAAAATGGTCAGCCGGTACGAGCGCAGGCCCGTCGCCTGCCCTTCCCAGAAGGGTGACGAGGTGCTGAGCGCCAGCAGGTGTGGCAGGAAGTAGCGCATCTGGTTCAACAAATCGATGCGCAGTTCGTCGTCTTCGACGCCGACATGGACATGCATGCCACAGATCAACAATCGCCTGGCCGCGGCCTGCATCTCCTTGGACAGATCGTTGTAGCGGCTGACCCGGCTGGTCTGCTGCTCGGTCCAGAGGGCGAACGGGTGGGTCGACGCGGCGATCGGCGCCAGGCCCTCGCTGCCGGCCACGTCCACCACGACGCGTCGAAGGCGTTGCAGGTCTTCCCTGGCCTCCGCGATGGTCCTGCACACGCGCGTGCCCACCTCGATCTGCGAGCGCAGGAATTCCGGCGAGACCTGCTTGGGGGTGAGCCGCTGACACTCGGCGAGTATGGATTCGGGCGGATCGCTGACCAGGTCGAGGGTAGCGCGATCGACCAGGAGGTACTCCTCCTCGATGCCGATGGTAAAAGTCGGTTCGCGGATGGCCATCAGCCCGACCAGTGCACGTACAGGGAGCGGTCGTCCAGCACCGGCAACAAGGCTTCGGCCAGTACGTCCGCCCAGTGCTCGACGCCTTCGTCCGTGGTGATGAGGTCCTGGCGCACTTCGATAGACACGTGGGGCAGGCCCTCCGCCTCGGCATGGTGATCGACCGTGAAGTCCGCCGGATGCTTGCCCGAGTATGGCTCATTGTCGCCTACCTGCAAGCCCGGAACCTGCCGCAATCGGGCCATCACCGGTACCGGCACTCGCGGGTCCTTGTCCCACAGGATGCCTATCTGCCACGGTCGCGACTGCCCGTTCATTGACGGGGTGAAACTGTGGATGGCAATGAGTGCGGGCGCCGCCGCCAGCGCCTCCAGCCCTGCCAGCTGATCGCGCACGGCGTGATGATAGGGCCAGTACAGGGTCTCCGCCCGCAGCTCGCGTTCAGCGTGCCCGAGCCGGTCGTTGCCGGGCACTTGCACACCGTCGGAGATTTCAGGAAAGGCAGACGGGTCATCCAGCCGCCGATTGCAGTCGATGACGAGCCGGGAATAGGCGGCGCGCACGGCGGGTATCTGCAGGCGCCGCACCAGCTGAGCAGTCAGCGCCGAGGCACCGATATCCAGCGCAATGTGATCGGCGAGCTTTGCGGGCGGCAGGCCCAGCGTGCCCAGGGCCGACGGAATGCGCGCGGCAGCATGGTCACAGACCAGCAGCGCCGGCCGCGGTCCCGCGGCGCCAATACATTCAAAGGGCGCAGGTTCATCCGGCGCCAGCAGGCCCGCACCGCTGGCCTGGGATGGCTGGCTCGCTGTAGTCATCAGGTCCCTCCAGATTGATCTGCATATTCGTGGCGGTGGGCCGTCATCGTCAATAGTGGGCAACCGTGATCGGCCTCGTAGATGCGCAGGAGCCCGTGGGTTATCTTCGCCGCTCTCCGGAGCAGAGGCAGACATAATGAGCCACGGAACAGTCCTGGTGACCGGCGGCGCCGGCTACATTGGCAGCCATGTGGTCCGCCAGCTGGGCGAAAGCGCCGAAAGGGTGCTGACCCTCGATAATCTCTGCACGGGTTTTCGCTCTGCGGTATTGCACGGCGCACTGGTGGTTGGCGACACCGGCGACCGCGACCTGGTCACCCGCCTGCTCGCCGAGCAGGGTGTGGACACGATCATGCATTTTGCCGCGCACACGGTGGTTCCCGAATCGGTTGCGGAACCGCTGAAGTATTACGGCAACAACACCTGCTCGAGCCGGAACCTGCTGGAGTGCGCCATGGCGGGCGGTGTCCGCCACTTCGTCTTCTCCTCCACGGCAGCGGTCTACGGCATCCCGGGCGGCGGCCGAGCGGCCGAGGACAGCGTCACGGCTCCCATCAATCCTTACGGCACGTCGAAACTGATGACCGAGTGGATGCTGCGAGACCTGTCGGCAGCGTCCGACTTCCGTTACGTATCCTTGAGGTATTTCAACGTCGCCGGGTGCGACCCGGAAGGGCGAATTGGCCAGTCAACACCGAAGGCCACACTGCTCACGAAAGTGGCCTGCGAAGCGGCCGTGGGCAAGCGCGACAAGGTTTACGTGTTCGGCACGGACTACGATACGCCGGACGGCACGGGCGTACGTGACTACATCCACGTGGAAGACCTGGCCGGGGCGCATCTCGACGCGCTGGCCTACCTGCGCGGCGGCGGCGACTCGCAGA
>CAMYJV010000073.1 GCA_947258805.1 uncultured Gammaproteobacteria bacterium
TGGCCAACGGCCCGTCTTGGACCAGTGGACAACTCGATGGCGGGCTCGATTTCGACGGCGCGGACGATACGGTCGACGCCGGTTCTGCCAGTACCATCGACGATGTGTTCGCCGGCGGTGGCACACTGGCTGGCTGGATCTATCCAAGAAGCTGGGGCGGCGGTGCGTTCGGCCGCATCGCTGACAAGGCGGATGCACTGGGCGCCAACCGAAACGGCTGGGCCTTCGAGCTATACGGCTCACCGCGGGCCATGCTGTTCCAGTACGGCTTCTCCGGAGATATCGGTAACTGGTACACGCCTACGGACTCTGTCGTGCTCGACACCTGGCAGCACGTCGCCGTCGTCTATGACAACAGTGCTGACACCAACGATCCAACTATCTACATCGACGGCATTGCGCAGCCGCTGACGGAGCTGGATGCGCCAGTAGGCACCGCGTCGTCCGATGCGGCGAGCGATCTCCACCTGGGCAACTACGCCATCGCGCTGAGCCGCGCATTCGACGGCGTGCTCGACGATATTCGCCTGTATGGCCGAATGCTGTCGGCGACAGAAATCGCCGAGCTGGCAACGCCGCCGCCGCAGCTGCCGGTGGCACACTGGAAGCTCGATGACAGCACCGGAACGACCGCCATCGATTCCGCAGGTAACAATGACGGCACCTTGATCAACGGGCCTGCATGGGTGGCCGGGCCACAGGGAGGCGCCCTCGATTTCGACGGCAGCAACGACCGCGTAGGCGTCGGGACCTTTGACGTGACGGGCAGCGGGCTCACCCTGATGGGCTGGTTCAAGGCCGACTCGCTACCCGATACTACCGATCCGCGAATCGTCTCCAAGGCAAGCAGCACGGCCGAGGCCGACGCCTGGTGGCAGCTGAGCATCCTGACCTCCGGCGGGAATGGGAATATCCGCTTGCGCACCAAGGCGGGTGGCACCACTGCGACGCTGATCGACTCCAGCACTAACCTGAGTGCCAGCCAGTGGTACTTTGCTGTCGGCACCTACGACTCGGGCACCGGGGAGATGAAGCTCTACCTGGACGGTGCTGAAGTTGCGAGCCAATTCCACCCGATCGGCGGAGCCGTCGATACCAATGGGACAGTGCCGGTTGAAATCGGCTCCAACGGTTCCGCTGAACAGTTCTTCGATGGTGCCATCGATGACGTACGCGTCTATGATCGGGCGCTAAGTTCCACACAGATCAGTGAACTGTTCGTGGCCGGCGGCGCCGGTGGCGGCGTTACCTGTACCTTCCGTGACGAGTTTGACGTCGCGAGCTACAGCAACCAGGATGGGGATGCGCTGTGGGCCGGGGACTGGCAGGAGGTGAACGACGGCGGCAGCCCGACCGCTGGCGACATCCGGATCGAGGGTGGCGGTAACCCCGGCAACTCGCTTCGAATCCAGGACGACGACCGGCCGATTACCCGCGCGGCGGACCTAAGCGGACACACGACTGCGACACTGACGCTCGATTACAAGCGCGTCGCACTGGAATCCGGCGAGTACGTGGCGGTGAGCGTGTACGACGGCAGCACGTGGACAGAGCTCGCGCAGTTCGGCAACCCGCCGGTCGGCAACGATGCTGAGTACCAGGCGTATGTCAGGGACATCAGCGCCTACATCTCGCCGAATTTCCAGATCCAGCTGGCGTCACCCGCCGGCGGCATGAACAACTCCGACGACGTCAAATTCGACAACCTGCAGATCGAAGCGAGCGGCGGCGCCACCTGCCCGTAGGGTGCACTCCGTGCACCGTATTCATGGTGCGTGGAACGGCGGTGCGTGGAACGCACCCTACCGTTTCAATCATCGCCGTGGGTGCGTTGGGCAAACGGTGCGTGGAACGCACCCTACGTGTGACGTACGTCACATTCGCGGTCGGAGAGGGACCGTGACGCGGGCCGCAGCGTTGTCATAAGCCCCACCGAATTCCGACTCCGTCACAGTCCCAAACCCCTATTTTCCTTAATCTTTCGCTTGGAAAACCGCGTCCGCGGGCAGCCGTGGCGCGTACCGGAATTGGGTTCAAGGAGTCGCAAGAACAGTGTCACCTGGGGTGAAGCAACTGTTGTCCGCAACGGAGTTTGCGCGGGATGAGGTTACGACCTACGCGCGGGAATTGATCCTGCCCGAAACCCGGGCCGGGCTCACGTGGCTCGCGTTGTTGTTGCTGGCGCTGCAGGTGGGTATCTGGGGCCTGGAGATGAATGCAGGTCGCGGCACGGCCTATTTCAATACTTTCGCTTTGCTGAGCCTGCTGAGCGTCCACATGATTTGGTCGGCCCGATACGTAAAGGACACCTCCACCCTGCATTTCCTGGCGATCACCTACCTGGTCATGTATTCCATGGCCATCGTGTTCGCCGCGCATCGCGCCGGGCAATTCGACATCGTGTTGATGGCCAGCGCCGTGATGTTGATTGTCGCCGTGCCCCTCATTCCGTGGGGATTGCGCGAAGCCTCAGCCGTTAGCCTGCTGATCTACACGCTGTTTACCGGTTCCACGATGTCTGTGCAGGGGCGCTTCGACGCGCAGACGTTGTGGACCATGCAGTTCCTGTTCTTTGCCAGTTCGGTCATAGCCCTGGTGCTGGTGGCGCGCAACGTGCGCGTGCGCAAGCACGACATCGAAACCCGCTTCGATCTCGAGGAAGCGGGCCAGCGCCACGAGCATCTGTCGCTAACCGATCCGCTCACGGGTGCCTTCAATCGCCGCTTCCTGAACCAGAATTACGAGGGCCTGGTCCAGAACGCCGTTGCCCGCGAGCAGCAGCTGTGCCTGGCCCTGCTGGACATCGATCAGTTCAAATCACTGAACGACACCTACGGGCACCACAGCGGCGACATCATCCTGAAGCAACTGGTCGGCATTCTGCACGACAACCTGCCCGGGGATGCCATCGTGATTCGCCTGGGCGGCGACGAGTTTGCGATCCTGTGCTCGGGCAGGCAGTGCCGGGCGAACGTCGACCAGTGTCTGCGGCACCTCGAAACAGATCCGGCGGTGCTGCGTGCGACAGATGGCAAGGTTGTTACTGTGAGTGCCGGCTTTGCCCATGCGATCATTGACGGGGTCGCCAGCAGCCTGGAGGCGACGTACCGGCGGGCCGACGAACAGCTCTACTCGATCAAGCGCAGCCGCCAGGCCGGAACTGGCGACGGCGACGCGGCGGCAGCCGCAGTGACGCCGTGAACGCGCTGGTGGAAAAACTGAAGGGCAGCCTGGCGCCGACTCCGCGCAACAGCCGTGTCGGGCCCATCGGTCTGCACTTTGCCGAAGAGCAGGTGCACGCGGTGCAGTTGCGCCGCCTCGCGTCGGGCGCTTACTGCCTGCGAGCGTGGGCTTCCGCGCGCTATCCCGATTCCCGCGAAGACGCGCTGGAAAATTCCGCGCGTCTGCAGCGAGTGCTGGAGAAGCTGCTCAGTCGCGGCCGCTTCCAGGGCCGCGAGACGGTGACCGCGTTGCCGCCGGCCATGTCGCGCATGACTTCCCTGAACTACCAGGTATCGAACACGACATCTGATGGCGAGGCCATTCTCCGGTTGATGGAAAGCCGCGTAGAGGGCTCCATTAATGACTACGTGATCGACTTTCTTCCGGTGCGCGGTGACGCCAATTCGCGCGATCGTGTGGCGCTCGTGGCGACAAGCCGCCGCAGCGACGTGCTGAAGTTTCTGGAAGTCCTGCGCGAAGTGCGCCTCGACGTGGCGGAACTGGAAGTGGGTCCGGCGGCCATCAATCGCTTGATCAGCCTGTTGCCCAGGCCCGAGAACAGCCGTGGCAACGTGCTGGTCATCAATTACGGCGCGGAACAGACCTTCATCACCCTGATCTCCGGTCGTCGCCTGCTGATGGACAAGGAGATCAACTTCGGCGCCAACATGCTGGTCCAGCAGATTGCGCGCAGCCTCGACGTGAGCCCCACGATGGCAGAAGAAATGGCCGTGCGCGAGGGCTTGAACCAGCAGGCCAAGAAACCCTTCGGCGCAACGGTGCAGCTGACTGCCGACGATCTGAACCCGCTGGTGGAGATCGTCCGCCCGGTGTTCGCACCCCTGGCGGAAGAAGTCCGCCGTGCGTGCCTGTACGCCGCGTCCGAGAGCCAGGGCGACGTTGTCGAACAGGTCTACACCGTGGGCTCCATTGCCCGCTGGCCTGGCGCGGACCAGCTGCTGAGCGAAATCGCGCGGCTGCCGGTGGCCACGACGCTGCCGCTCACGGCGATTTTCGATGGCGACGACACATCCGGCACTGCGAATTATCCGGGCATTGGGCCGGAGCTTGCGACCGCCACCGGGCTGGCGCTCAGGGGGTTGGTTGACGATGCGTGACATCGATCTCATACCCGCCGATTATCGGCGCGCGCGCTGGTTCCGGGCCTGGTCGAAAAAGATGCTCGTGTCGACGGCGGCGCTGGCGGCGCTGTGCCTGTTGGTCTTCTCGGCGTTGAGCCTGCGGGTCAGCCAGCTGCGCGAAGAAGCCGCAGTGCTCGAGCAACAGCGGGCTGTTACCGCGCAACAGCGAGAGGACCTCGAAGCGCTGAACCGGCAACGGACTTCCCTCGATCAGCAACTATCGCTGCTGGGCAGCCTGCGCAGCGGTGCGCCCGCGCAATCCGTATTCCTGGCCATCGACGAAGCCCTGGCGGATGCCGAGGTCTGGTTCGTGAACTGGCAGTTTCGCCGCGCCGGCGTGATGGTGCCGGAGAGCCAGACGGCCGGCGTTCAGACCGGCTATTTCATCGTGGTCCCCGAACTGGCGGCCCCGGAGGGCGAACAGGGCTGGCTCGTCGAGACCCACATGACGATCACCGGCCAGGCTCGCGACCACGAGGCACTGTCGCGGTTCGTCAGTGGCCTGTACGCACAGCCGGCGGTGGTGAACGTCAGCGTCCAGCGCACCGAACTGAGTCAGCTCTCGTCACGCGAAGTGGTTAAGTTTGACCTGGCCGTTGTCCTGAATAGCGAGGCCCGGGGATGAATACGCAGCTGCCGATGAAATTGCCTACGCAGCTGCAGTCGCTGGAGCCGCGCCAGATGCAGCTGGCCGGCGCCGGCGTCGTGGCTCTGCTGCTCGTGGCTCTGCTGATGTACCTGGTGCTGCCCCAGTGGCGCGCCTATCAATCCGTGGGCACATCGCTGCAGCTGCTGCGCCAGGGCGCCGACGAGGGTGCAACACTGGATTCGCAACTCGCAACGCTGCGCAGTCAGGTGGAGGGCCTGGAGCGCACGCTGAACGGCGATGCGTCGAACCTGCCGGCCAAGAAAATGGAAGGCTTTGTGATTGGCCGCCTGCAGACCATTTCGTGGCGTAATGACGTAATCCTGGTGAGCGTTGAGCCGCGCGAAGGCACACCGCTGAACCAGTTTCGTGAACTGGTTTTCGATGTGGAGCTCAGAAGCAGCTACTTCGATTTTTACGACTGGCTGCAGGACATCGGCGCAGAACTGGGTTTCGTGGTCATCAAGCAGTTCGAGATATCCGAATCGAACCGCAGTCGCCCGGGGGAAGAGTTGCCACTGAAAGTGAAGTTGACCATGGCGGCCTACCGGAACCAGAACGCATGAAGGGTCGATACCTGAAAATCGCGCACGGGCTGCTCCTGCTGCTGGCCACGACGGCGGTCAGCGCGGAACTGCTGAGCCGCGATCCATTCCAGCCTCCCGCGGAATTTACGGTCGCGCCGGGCAAGCCCGGCCAGGCGCCGCTGCTCCTGGCCGGCGACCAGTCGCTGGTGAATCTCGGTGGCGAGCTGCTCGGTATCGGGGAGTCTGCCAACGGCTACCAATTGCTGCAGGTGGGTGAAACCCACGCAGTGTTTCAGCGTGGTGATGAAGTCATCACGTTAACTCTTTACCCGGACAAGAAAGATGCTGGTTAGAAGCTTCAATACGACTCGCTACACCCGGCCGGGGGCAACGCTCTTCGTCGCATTGGCTTGGCTGACTGTGCTGGCGGCTCCGGTACTGGGCGAGTCCGGGCCGCGGCTCACGATGGGCATGCGCGACGCATCTCTCAATGAAGTCATGGAGATGCTCGCTCGCCAGCACCGCGTGAACATCCTGCTGGCCGACGACGTCGATGCCGAAGTGTCTTTCAGTCTGTACGACGTGAGCCTGGACGATGCGGTGCGCTCAATCGCCAGTGCTGCCGGCTACATGGTGGAAAAGCGCAAACAGACCTACTTCATCCTGCCCGAAGACCAGGCAGGCAAGGCACCGGGCAGCGGTTTCACGGTGGTGAAAGCCATCCCGGTGCGCTACACCGATGCGGCCGAGCTGGAGACCAAGCTGGGCGACTACCTTTCCGACTTCGGCAAAATCACGGCGGTGCCCGACCGCAAGCTGCTGATGGTTGAAGATCAGCCCGGCTACGTGTATCGCATCGCGCAGCTGCTGGAGGAACTGGACCGGCGCCCGCACCAGGTGTTAATCGAGGCCAAGCTCCTCGAAGTCAGGCTGAACGACGAAGAGTCTTTCGGCATCGACTGGGCTGCATTTTTTAGTCTTGGCAACGGCGAGGCCAGCGGCGGCCTGCAGGGCGTCGGCAGCCCCGGCACCAGCGGCACCGCGGGCTTCTTCTTCGACATCCTCGACTCCGACTACGAAGTCGCCATCCGTGCATTGGAGCGGGACGGCCGCGTGCGCAACCTGGCTTCACCCAAGGTGGTGACGCTGGAGAACAAGGAGGCTGAAGTCATCATCGGCGACCGGCAGGGATATGCGGTCACCACCACCATTAACCAGGTGACCTCGGAGTCCATCGAGTTCCTGGAATCCGGCGTGATCCTGCGGGTGACGCCAAATATCGACGATTCCGGCCAGATTCTGCTGACGATTCACCCCGAGGTCAGCAACGGGACCGTGGACGACCGGGGTATCCCGTCGCAGACCACTACCGAAGTCACGACCCAGCTGTTGGTACCCAGCGGCAAGTCCATCTTCATTGGTGGGCTGATGCGCGGTGCAATCACGGAGACGGAGGCCGGCATCCCGGTGCTGGGCAAGGTGCCCGGCCTGCGCTGGGCCTTCGGCAGCCGCTCGCGCACTACGCAGAACACCGAGACTGTGGTGGTGATTACGCCCCGCCTGCTGGATCCGGTTTTCGACGACATCAATTCGCAGGCGATTCGCGATATCGAATCCACCGAACGCGAAATGCTGGATGAGTCCGCGGTTATCGAAGGCTATATCGACGACGCATTTCCGCTGTTGCCGAACCGCAAGCCACCGGCACGCAACGACATGACCGCAACGCCCGCCGGCGGGCCGATGCAGACGGACGCAGAACCGTCGCCGGCTTCGGCGGAACCCGTTGCGGCCGCAGAAGCGGAAATGCTGGTGGCAGAACTCGCCGCCGTCGAGTCACCGAAGCTGCGTCCCGCGGAGCCGGCCGAGCCGCCGGCGCTGCAGCCAGTTGCCGAGCCGCCGTCGAACCGGAAATTGCCGGCCCCGGAACCTGACACTGCGACGGCCGACGGCGCGGCGTCTGCGTCCGACCAGGCTGCCGAGCCTGCAGAGACCCCCGTCGAGGCCCGGACTGACGCGATCGAAGCTTCTGCAGATAACGCAGCAGCGGCAGAAATTCAGATCGGTTTAACCGAAGAAGACGCGGCGCCTGAGGCTGCGACGGTTTCACCCGGCCCGACCGACCCGAAAGTATTGGAGCCCGTGGCTAAGGTGGCGGTGCAACCAGCCGAAACGACGCCGGCAGATCCGGAGACGCCGCCCGGCCGCTATGCACTGAACCTGCACTCCGACCCGGCGCCCATCGAATTCATGCCCGAGCTCGGGGCAGACGAAGACGCCCGGCTGCTCTATGTCACCGAAACGGAACTCGACGGCGACACCTGGTACCGCCTGCGGCTCGGCTTCTTTGCAACGGAAGCCGAAGCGCAAGCCCGGCTGGACGACTGGCTGCCGGACTACCCCAACGCGTGGCTGGTCAGAGTCGGCCCCCGCGAGCGTGCGGAAGCCGCCGAACCCCAGGCCCTGGCCTCCGCGGCGCGCTGACCAGGCCCAGAAAAAACCCGGCTTTCGCCGGGTCATGAATCTTCCCACTGCGCATGATCACGGGCCACGGCCTGGTTCGTGCAGCTGCCTTCCTGACAGTAACGCGTTTGGTCGTCAAACGGTGCATCGGGACTTATTGTCCGGGTCCCGGACCAATTCCCGGCCATCACGGCACTGGGGTTGGTAGGGTTAATATCGATGTACCACTTGTTGATGCTGCCGCTACCGTCTGTCCCAACTTGGAGAAAGAAATTCGGTGACGTTGTCGCAATTCCGGCCGTTAAGTTTGTGATCGTCGTCAGCCCATCGGATATCGACCACGAGTCCGGCGAAACGTTTGCCAAAGAAAGACCAGCGGCCAGTGCCGTAGCAAACTCCAGCGTAACCGTCACATTCGAGATCGGGCACATGCCGGTTAGCGGAGTACACGGTGACGTAAACCCGGCATCTACAGTGTCGAACTGATTGCCCTGATACTGGTAGATCGTGGCAGCGTCGGCGTCCGACACTGCCAGCAGTGATACCAGCGCCACAGAGAAACCGACAAGTCGGAATGTCACAAAAAAATCCCCCTTTCAACCGCGCAAGGCGCGGTCTTTTCCCTAAATGTATTTGTTGGACGACCGTCCGAGATTGCGTCATCGGTTGGTCTCAGGCTGTTTCATAGCCAGTTCACTCGGCGAATGCAAGCTGGCTGCTGGCTGCAACTCGGTGTGAACGGGCAATCAAACGCTTATCGCGAACATGTCGAGGCACCGTGAAAGCCGCCGGGCCGGTGATGCGCGAAAGTTTGTAGCCGCTACCACCCCGCCGGCACTAAACTTTGCGCGTTCGCCCGGCAGGAACGGAAACACGATGCTGCAACTCGATGGCCGCCACGAACTCGGGACCCTGGTCAAGTGGTGGTATCGCTTTCGATTGGGCTTTCCCTTCGGATCGCCGATCACGGTGGAGATTCGCGACGATGGTCCGGCCTGCCGGTTCGTGTGCACCAGGCTGCGCGAGCTGAAGCGCGCTGCAACCATGTTTCTGAAAGAGGAGGGAACGATTGCGTGGTTGCGGCAGGAGCTGCGTCCGGACGACGTGTTTCTCGACATCGGCGCGAACATCGGGATCTACACGATTTTCGCCGCGTGCCGTCTCGGCAAAGATGGCGCCGTCACGGCCGTGGAACCGCACCTTGTCAACGCCACGCGTCTGCTGCAGAACGTATGGGCGAACAATCTCGGGGGCCGGGTCAGCGTGCTGAGCTGCGCGTTGGCGGATGCCGACGGGTTCAGAGATTTCAACTACCGCGACTGGGGCGCCGGCACTTCGAACAGCCAGCTCGGCTGCAGGCTAGACAGCAGCGGGCAAGAGTTTGAAGCGGCCGCGACGGAGTTAAAGTCAGTGACCACGGTGGATGCCTTGATTGCGGCCGGCGCCATGCCCCGGCCCGACCTGGTCAAGATCGATGTGGACGGCCTCGAGCCGCGCATCCTGGCCGGCATGCAGGGGTTGTTGACCAGTGAGCCGCAGCCCCGGTCAGTGCAGGTTGAGGTGGAGCCCGGGACGCGGGCGCAGATCGAAGACCAGCTGGAGCAGTGGGGCTACGCGCGCCAGGCAAGTCACTTCAGCAAAGGCGGGAAGCGTCGCCTGTCCCGGGGTGAGGCGGAAAGTTCGATACCGCACAATGTGATCTTCGCGCCCGCCACGTGAACCGCTTCCGCGTCGGTCGCCAGGTCGTGGCTCACCACTGTAGATGAACAACGGGCGGAGCGGACTATAATAGGCGGCGTTTGCCTGGCCGTGGCTGAGGAAATACCCTATGGATCCGCTCCTTGTTGTCATCATTCTGGCGCTGATAGCCGTCATCGTGACCATGATGCTCGGCATTGCCACGATGGGCGCCGGGGACAGTCGCCTGCCGCCGAAATTCAGCAACAGGATGATGTGGGCGAGGGTAGGACTGCAGGGGCTGGCCATACTGTTGCTGTTTGCCGCCATCCTGCTGAAATAACACCTGTCAGTTAACGAAAGGCCGCGGCGGGTGCCGCGGAGTTCCCCGTGGCCTGGCCGTGTCGGCCGGCGCGGGCCAACGAGGTTTGAAAAGACGTGAGCACACAAGACACCCAGTTCTTCGACACTTTTACGCTGGTGATCGGCGGCCTGGTGGCCGTCGCGGTGGTGATCTTCATCATCGCGCTCTTTACAGGGTCCAGCACCCAGAGAGAGGCGCAGATGGTGGATGAGGCCTACCAGGCAGCGCTGCTGGAGCGCATCAGCCCCATTGGCCGGGTCCGCTTGCCCGGCGATGCGCCTGATGACAGCGACGCCACGGAGTCGGTAGAGG
The DNA here is from genome assembly GCA_947258805.1 of uncultured Gammaproteobacteria bacterium. Next base: position 10,354 of record CAMYJV010000073.1, read on the forward strand.
CCGCCACTCCCGTTGCCACCCTGATGTCGGGGCCGCAGGTTTACAATGCCGCCTGCGTGGCCTGCCACGGACCCGGCATCGGCGGTGCGCCCATGACGGGCGATCTGGATGCCTGGACTCCGCGCCTTGCGCAGGGCCTGGATACGCTGAAACGCCATGCCATCGAGGGTTACCAGGGCGAGCAGGGCTACATGCCGCCCAAGGGCGGCCGGGTCGACCTCGCCGATGACGAGATTCTCGCGGCCGTCGATTTCATGGTCGAAGAATCGAGCTAGCCATGCGGACGGTTGCTGACCCGCCTCAGTCTCGCCGCTAACCGACAGACCCGCACTCCCGAATCCGGCCACGCGTTCGCGGGCCCGCAACCGCTTGCGTGTGGTCCCGGCCGCGAGAAAATTGTTGCGAAGCGGCAAACCACAGGCCGCCGGAATGCGGTAGTCTTAATTCACAGTGCCACGCCAGGCCAAGGGGGCCGCAGGCGACAGAACGGGGGTCTGACGACACGGTTTCGCATGACGTCTCGTTGCACCCACTCTGCGGCGCTGCGTCACGATGCCTTCCCGAGCCGGAAGTCGCGTAGCGTATAAGGGGTGAAGTATGAAGTGTCTCTATTTCCTGTCGCCTGACCTGGTCAGTACAAAAAGGGTGTCCGACGATCTGCAAGAGGTCGGCGTCGACAACTGGTTTATCCACATCGTCAGCAAGGATGAGGCCGGGTTGAAGAAAGAGCGCCTGCACTCCAGCAACTGGCTCGAGACCCGGGACCTCCTGAGAGACGGCTTCATCGGCGCCAACATCGGTTTTATCGTGGGCGTGCTGGCCGCGGGACTCGCGATGTACTTTAAGCCTTTCGGCGAAAACATGGCCTCGATCGTCTACGTGATCATTATTGCCTTTGCCACCTGCTTTGGTGCCTGGGAGGGCGGGCTGTTCGGCGTGGCGAGCCAGAACCGGAAGCTGGCCCGCTTCAGTGACGCAATTGAGGAAGGCAAGTACCTGATCCTGATCTACGCGCAGAAAGGCCAGGGGGAACTGGTCAAACAAATGATGCGTGACCGGCATCCGGAAGCCGAGCACGTGGCGACCGACCGACAGTTTTTCAACCCGTTCGGTATCGTGAGACGGAGACCCGCGAACTCTTAGTCGAAACAGCACGGGTCCTGAGCCAACAAAGGGGGTAATAGCGTGGCGATTGCAATTGTAGTGATCCTGTTGACCATTGGATCAGTGCTGTTTCATTTCTGGAGCCCCTGGTATTTTACGGAACTGGCCTCCAACTGGAGCTCCATCGATCTCACCGTGGACATCACCTTCTGGGTGACGGGCATCGTTTTTGTCCTGGTCAACCTGTTCATGGCCTACTCGATCGTTCGTTACCGCCATCGCAAGGGCCAGAAAGCAGACTACGAACCGGAGAACAAGAAGCTCGAGTGGTGGCTGACCGGCATCACGACGGTGGGTGTCGTAGCCATGCTGGCGCCCGGACTGGTGGTCTGGGCCGACTTCGTTACGGTGCCCGACGGGGCTGACGAATTCGAAGCAGTAGGTCAGCAGTGGAACTGGACCTTCCGGTTCCCGGGCGAAGACGGCGTGCTCGGCACCAGCGCGGTGCGTTTCATGACCATTAGGAATCCCCTTGGCCTGGACCCGGACGACGAGAACGGCCAGGACGATGTGCTGATTTTCGACAACGAGGTGCATCTGCCCGTCAACCGGCCGGTCAAGGCCCTGCTGCGGTCGAAGGACGTGCTGCACGACTTTGCGGTGCCGCAGTTCCGCGTGAAGATGGACCTGGTGCCCGGGCTGGTGACCTATCAGTGGTTTACTCCGACGCGAACCGGCAACTTCGATCTGCTTTGCGAAGAACTGTGCGGGCTGGCTCATCACACCATGCGCGGCAATGTCGTGGTTGATGAGCAGGCCGATTTCGAGGCCTGGCTGGACGGCAATCCGACCTTCGCAGAAACCATGGCCGAGCCGGCGGGCGATGCCGTCATCGGTCAGGCGTTTTACGCGCCGTGTGCCGCGTGCCACGGCATGCAGGGCGAAGGCAACCCGGTGCTGAACGCACCGAAGCTGAGTGGCCAGGAAGACTGGTATTTGAAACGGCAGTTGCGCAACTACAAACTGGGGCGCCGCGGTGCGGATCCGGCAGATATCAACGGCATGCAGATGGCAGCCATGGTTAATACCTTGCCGGACGTTGCCGCCATCAACAGCGTGGTCGCCTATATCCAGACCCTGCCCGACGAGCCGGCACCCGCAACGATTACCGGCGATGCGGCGCGCGGCAAAGCGCTGTATCTCACCTGCTCTGCGTGCCATGGCCGCGACGGTATGGGCGTCTGGTCTGTCGGCGCGCCACGCCAGGCAGGTATGAGCGACTGGTACCTGAAACAGCAGTTGCTCAACTTCAAGGCGGGTATCCGTGGGGCCCACCCCCAGGATGGCTTCGGCGAACAGATGGCCTCCATGGCAATGATGCTGCTGAACGAGCAGAACGTCGACGACGTGGTGGCTTACATCAATACGCTGCCGGCAACTTCACCGCAGCAGTTAGCGAATCTGGAGCAATGAAACCAGTTGCCCCTGGATCAGAAACCCACCGCACCAGCGGAATAACAGGTAGCAGGAGAATCTGATGGCCTACGTTGCGATCGCGGACCAAGGGCAGGAGCTCAGTCACCCGCACAGCTTCGTCACCAAGTACATCTGGAGCCAGGATCACAAGGTCATTGCGATCCAGTACTCCATCACCGCCATCGCGGTGGGTCTCATCGCGCTGGGCTTGTCCTTCGTGATGCGGCTGCAGCTCGCTTTCCCCGACACCTTTTCCTTTATCGACCCCAGCAGCTATTACCAGAGCGTGACCATGCACGGCATGATCATGGTCATCTATTTGCTGACCGCGCTGTTCCTGGGGGGCTTCGGCAACTACCTGATCCCGCTGCAACTGGGTGCCCGGGACATGGTGTTCCCGTTCCTGAACATGCTGAGCTACTGGGTCTACCTGCTGTCCGTGATCGTGTTGCTGGCCAGTTTCTTCGTCACGGGTGGACCAACCGGTGCCGGGTGGACCCTGTATCCACCACAATCGATCTTGCCCGGCACACCGGGCGCTGACTGGGGCATCCTGTTGATGCTCCTGTCCCTGGCGATATTTATCGTCGCGTTCACGATGGGTGGCCTGAACTACGTGACGACAGTTCTGCAGGCGCGGACCCGGGGCATGACCCTGATGCGCATGCCGCTGTCTGTGTGGGGCATCTTCATGGCCACGATCCTGGGCCTGCTGGCCTTCCCGGCCCTGTTCGTCAGCGCGATCATGATGACCTTCGACCGCCTGCTCGGCACCAGCTTCTTTATGCCGGCAGTCCTGTCCCTTGGCGATCAGCTCGCGACCGATGGCGGCAGTCCCGTGCTGTTCCAGCACCTGTTCTGGTTCTTCGGCCACCCGGAGGTCTACATTGTGGCCTTGCCGGCCTTCGGCATCGTATCGGACCTGCTGAGCGTGCACGCGCGCAAGAATATTTTCGGCTACCGGATGATGGTCTGGGCCATCGTGGCGATTGGCGCGCTGAGTTTCGTCGTCTGGGCGCACCACATGTACGTCAGCGGTATGAATCCGTATTTCGGATTCTTCTTTGCCACTACGACACTGATCATTGCGGTGCCGACGGCGATCAAGGTCTACAACTGGGTGCTGACGCTTTGGAAGGGTGACATCCACCTGACTGTGCCGATGCTGTTCGCGATCGCTTTTATCTTCACCTTCATCAACGGCGGGCTGACCGGCCTGTTCCTCGGCAACGTGGTGGTGGACCTGCCGCTGTCGGACACTTACTTCGTGGTCGCGCATTTTCACCTGGTGATGGGCGTATCGCCGGTGCTGGTGGTCTGCGGGGCGATCTACCACTGGTATCCGAAGTTGACCGGCCGGATGCTGAACGACACCCTCGGGCAGGTGCATTTCTGGCTGACGTTCATCGGTACCTACGCCATCTATTTCCCGATGTACTACCTGGGCATTCTCGGCTTGCCCCGCCGCTATTACTCCAACGGCGTGACGGAGTTCATTCCCGAGTCGGTCGGTTCCGTGAATGTCGCCATCACCACGGCGGCCCTGTTCGTAGGTATTGCGCAGCTGTTGTTCGTGGTCAACCTGATCACGAGCCTGCGCTTCGGCAAGAAGGCGGACCCGAACCCGTGGCGTGCGACCACCCTGGAGTGGCAGACTCCGCAGACCCCGCCGGATCACGGTAACTGGGGCCCGGAACTGCCGACGGTCTACCGATGGGCCTACGACTTCAGTGTCCCGGGTGCCGCCGAGGACTTCACGCCACAGAACGAGCCGCCGCCCGGCCAGGCCGCCTAGGGCCTGTGGCGAACTTTGCGGAGTCTGGTTTATGAGCATCTTCAAGATCCTGGCCAACAAGCCCTGGCAGCAGAGCGGGCAGGTCGACAACCTGCAGGGCGGCGACGTGGTGGTGATGCCGTCCGCGCGAATCGGCCTGTGGATATTCCTGGCCGTCGTGGCCTCTCTGTTCGGGCTGTTCACCAGCGCGTATCACATGCGCGCCGAGTACGCAGACTGGCAGCAACTGGATGCGCCGGCCCTGCTGTGGCTCAACACCGGGGTGCTTATCCTGGCGAGTGTGGCGTTCCAGTGGGCCTGGATGGCGTCACGCAAGGGCAAGTTAACAGCCGTGCGCGACGGCCTGACCGTGGGCGGCGCGCTGACCGTGGCTTTCCTGCTGCTGCAGTTCCTGGCCTGGCAGCAGATGATCGCCGCCGGTTACTTCGCGTATACAAATCCGGCCAATGCGTTTTTCTACCTGCTGACCGGCGCGCACGCGTTGCACCTGCTCGGCGGTCTGTGGGTCTGGAGCAAGACCACGACCAGGGTCTGGGCCGGGCTGGACACAGAGAACGCCGAAGAGGTGGGCCGGGTGCGCCTGCGGGTGGAGCTTTGCACTATCTACTGGCATTTCCTGCTGCTGGTCTGGCTGGTTTTGTTCGGCCTGATGTTATCGACCTGAGGATCTGGAAAAGATGGCACAAGACGCCGCGCTGATGAGTTCCGGGGAAGTCGCCCTGCCAGAAGGCCTCGACGGGGTCGTCGACGACTGGTCCGCCGACAAGCAGACCTTCATCGTGCCGTGGGGCAAGGCGATGATGTGGATCTTCCTGCTCAGCGACACATTTATCTTCAGCTGCTTCCTGATCAGCTATATGAAGGTGCGAATCTCGACGCCGGTGCCCTGGCCGAACTCGAGCGAAGTCTTTGCGCTGAGCCTGGGCGGCGAGCCGATCCCGCTGATCCTGATTGCGATCATGACCTTCATCCTGATTACCAGCAGCGGCACGATGGCGATGGCGGTGAACTTCGGCTACCGTCGCGATCGCGCCAAGACCGCGCTGCTGATGATGGCGACGGCCGCCCTGGGCGCCAGCTTTGTTGGGATGCAGGCCTTCGAGTGGACCAAGTTGATTGTCGAAGAAGGCGTGCGGCCGTGGGCCAACCCGATGGGGGCCCCGCAGTTCGGTTCGACCTTCTTCATGATCACGGGGTTTCACGGCCTGCACGTGAGTGGGGGTGTCATCTATTTGTCTGTCGTCGCCTGGCGCGTCTGGAGCGGTTTCTACGATCGCAAGGGCACCTATGAAACGGTCGAAGTTGCCGGGCTTTACTGGCACTTCGTGGACCTGGTCTGGGTATTTATCTTTGCATTCTTCTATCTTTGGTAAGTCATCTGTTCGGGGTTTTGACGGCAACTAGAGAGCAATCGGGGAGTCTGGAGTATGGCAACGGCTGAAGGGCAACAACATCCGATCAGTATCTACCTCTGGATCTGGGGTTTGCTGTTCGTGCTCAGCGGGTTTTCCTATGCGGTGGATTATTATCAGCTGCAGGGCTTGCTGCGCTGGGGGCTGATTCTGCTGTTCATGTTCCTGAAGGCCGGCTTCATCATTGCGATCTTCATGCACATGGCCTGGGAGCGCCTGGCGCTGATCACGGCCATACTGGGCCCACCGCTCGTATTACTCGTTTTCATCGGCCTGATGGTCAGCGAAGGGGAATACACGGTCGATACCCGGCTGGACGTCTTCGCCCAAGAGATCTTTTTGCCGGCGGAGCACGGCGCCACTAATCATTGACCCATCGGCCGGGCTCTTTGCTCTCACGGGCTGATGCGTCGACGCTGTGCCTGACGTAGCCGCAAATCCGCAAACCACCCGCCATGTGCTGATGATCCGTCCGCGCCATTTCGGCGTGAATCCACAGACGGCGCTGTCGAACGTTTTCCAGCACCGGGCACCAGCAGACGACAACCTGGCGGCCCGCGCGGTTGCGGAGGTAGACGCGGTTGCGGCGCGTCTCGCCGCCGAGGGCATTACGCCGCTGGTGTTTGACGATACGGCTGCGCCCCCGAAACCCGACGCCGTTTTTCCGAACAACTGGGTGTCGTTCCATACCGACGGTCGCGCGGTGTTGTACCCGATGCGGGCTCCGAACCGCCGCGCGGAACGGCGTCCGGAACTGCTGGAAGCACTGGCGAAACGTGGCCATGCGTTTCACGACACCATTGACCTCTCGCACTTCGAAGCCACCGGTGGGGCCCTGGAAGGCACGGGCAGCCTGGTGCTGGATCGGCCCCGGCGGCGGGCTTTTGCGGCGCTGTCCAGCCGCACGCAGGCCCCGGTCCTGGCTGAATTTGCTAGGCGCACCGGCTACCGCTTGCAGGCCTTTGCCACGGAATATCGTGGCCACCCCGTCTATCACACGAACGTCATGCTGGCCCTGGGGCGGCAGTTCGCCGTGGTATGTGACGAAGTCATCGTCGATCCGGACGCGCGCCAGGCGCTGCTGGCGCAACTCACCGCATCGGCGCGGGACATCATCCGGATCGATGCCGAACAGATGGCGCACTTTGCCGCCAATCTGCTGGAACTGGACGCTGATGGCGGCCCGGTGATCGCGATGTCGACGACGGCGCTGAACGCCTTCCGCCCCGCGCAGCGACAGAGCCTGGAAACTCATGGCCGCTTGCTGGCCGTACCGCTGCCGGCGGTGGAAACCGGTGGTGGCAGCCTGCGTTGCATGCTCGCCGAAGTATTTTTGCCCCGGGCCACCGGCGCGGGCGGCTAAAATCGACCCTATGGAAGATCAGTACAACGATGCCGCGATCGTTTACCGGCTGCGCCCGCTGGATCTTGCGGCGCACATATTGCAGCTGACCTGCCGGATCGATGCGCCGGATCCCGGGGGCCAGAAGGTATATCTGCCGGCGTGGATTCCGGGCAGTTACCTGGTGCGGAACTACGCCCGCCATGTCTTGTCGCTGCAAGCCAGCGGCCCGGCCGGGCCGCTGGCGGTGCACAAACTCGACAAGGCGACCTGGCAGGTTGAGCCAGTGAACGGCGCATTGGTGCTGACGGCAGAAATCTATGCCAATGACCTGAGCGTGCGGGGCGCATTCCTGGATACCGAACATGCCTTTGTGAACGGGGTGTGCGTATTTCCCGCCGTGGCCGGACACGAGAACGCGCGCTGCGTAGTGCATCTCGAGCCGCCGGCCGACGACAACCAGTGGGAACTGGCCACGTCGTTGCAGCGGCTGAGCGGTGTGGAGGGCGGCTTCGGTGCCTTTGCAGCCGCTAATTACGACGAGCTGGTGGACTGCCCGGTGCTGATGGGGACGCTCTCGCAGGCGATGTTCGAGGTGGCCGGTGTGCCTCACACCTTTGCCCTGGTCGGCAAACAGGACGTCGACCTGGAGCGGCTGGCCGATGATGCGGCGACGATCTGCGCGAGCCACGCGGACATGTTCGGCGGCCAGCTGCCGATGTCGGCCTACCGGTTTCTGGTCACGGTGCTGAACAGTGGTTACGGGGGCCTGGAGCATCGCGACTCATCGGCACTGGTCTGCAGCCGGCACGACCTGCCGCGACCCGGCGACAGCGGTGTGTCCGAAGGCTATCGGAAGTTTCTCGGCCTCGTGAGCCACGAGTACTTTCACCTGTGGAACGTCAAACGACTCCGCCCGGCCGAGCTCACGCCGTACAACCTGCAGTGCGAAAACTACACCCGCCAGTTGTGGCTATTCGAAGGCATCACGTCTTATTACGACGACCTCGGCCTGTTGCGCAGCGGCTTGATCGATGCCAACAGCTACCTGGAATTGCTCGGCCGCACGCTGACCCGCGTGTATCGTAGTGGCGGGCGCCGGCGGCAGACGCTGGAAGAGGCCAGCTTCGACGCGTGGATCAAGTTCTATCAACCGGACGAGAACGCGCCGAATGCGCTGGTCAGTTACTACTCGAAAGGTGCCATGGTGGCCCTGGCACTCGACCTGGAGCTGCGGCTGCGCACCGACGGCCTGACGTCTCTCGACAATGTGATGCGTGAGTTCTGGAAGGAATATGGCGACGGACACGGCGTGCCGGACGGAGCCTTCGAGCAACTTGCCCAGGGCGTGTCGGGCGTGCGCATGGACGAGTTCTTTCACCAGGCCCTGCGTACCACCGTTGATCCGCCGTTGGGCATCCTGCTGGCCCAGTTTGGCGTGCGCCTGTCCCTGCGGCCGGCAGAAGGTCAGGCGGACAAGGGCGGTCAGCCGGGAGCGCGGGAATCGGGGCCCCTGGCGTGGCTGGGTCTCGGCACGCTGCAGCAGGGCGAGCGGCTGCTGATTCAACATGTGCTGAACGGTGGGCCGGCCCATGCGGCGGGCCTGGCCGCCGGCGATGAGCTGCTGGCCCTGGATGGCGAACGGCTCGATGCCGAGCGACTCGAAAAGGCCCTGTCTCGTTTGCCCCTCGACCAGGACGTGCGCGTGCACGTCTTCCGCCGTGATGATCTGCTTGCAACCCGCCTGCGGCCGGCGCGCGCCCCGCGGGACACCGCCTGGCTGTGCCTGGACGACGGCGCTGACGCTGCGACGCTGGCCCGGCGACAGGCATGGCTGGGCGCTTGAGCAGGGCAGAGCCAGCCCCGGTGCTAGACTGGGTCGGTCGTGACGCCGGTTAAAACATGCTGGAGCTTGGGCTCAAAGTACTGATCAGCTACCTGGTGGGCTCCGTGAACGGCAGCCTGCTGCTGGGCAGGCTGAAAGGGATCGACATACGCAGTGTTGGCAGTGGCAATGCCGGCGGCACCAACGCGCTGCGCGCGCTGGGCAAGCTGTTTGCGCTGGGCGTCATGATCATCGACATCGGCAAGGGCTTCCTGGCACCGTGGCTGCTGCCGGCCCTGGTGCTGCCGAGTGTGCCCGTCGATCCGGCAGTGTCTCGCGAATGGTTAATGCTTGCCTGCGCCGGGGCCGCAGTCTTTGGCCATTGCTACCCCGTCTGGTTCGAATTCCGCGGCGGCAAAGGTGCGGCCACGGCCATTGGCGCCATGCTGGCTGTGGCGCCCACAGCGTTGATCCCGGCCGCGATCGTCTGGTCGCTACCATGCTGGCCGGCGCGGCCATGGCCATATGGCAGGGGGTCACTGCCGGGCTGACCGACATACCGCTGTTGCTGTTCCTGCTCGTGTTGGCTGCATTTGTCGTATTCACGCACCGCTTGAATATTCGCCGCCTGTTGAGCGGCGAAGAAAGCCGGATGGACAATGTGATGCTCCTGCGGCGCGCGCGCTAAGCCCATGCCCAGCACTGTCGATGTGATCGAGCTGCTCGCCGACGGCCAGCTGCACTCCGGATCCGAGCTGGCATCGCTGCTCGGGTGCAGTCGCACCGCGGTCTGGAAGCATTTGCAGGCCCTTGACGAACTGGGCCTGGAACTCGCGGCCAGTCCGGGCCGTGGTTACCAGCTGTCGGCGCCGATAGAACTGCTGAATGCCGACCGCATTCGCGCCGGCCTCGGCGAAGCGGCCCGGGCGAGACTGCAGAGGCTGCAGCTGGAGGAGATTAACGACTCCACCAGCGACACCTTGCGCAAGCTTGCTGCACCGGATGCCGGTCGGATGCACGCGGCGTTGACAGAGTTCCAGCGCGGGGGGCGGGGTCGCCAGGGGCGTGCCTGGCTGTCGCCCTTCGGCAGCGGCCTGTGCCTGTCGGTCAGCTGGATGATGCCGGCAGGGCCCGGCGGCTTTGCCGGCCTCAGCCTGGCCCTGGGCGTTGCCGCGCACGGGGTCCTGGAACAACTCGGGGCCCGGGGTGTGGGTTTGAAATGGCCGAACGACCTGGTGGTTGGCAACGCCAAGCTCGGTGGGCTGCTGCTCGACCTGGAAGGCGAAGCCGCGGGTCCGATGAAACTGGTGGCGGGCATTGGGGTGAACCTTAGAACGGACACGCGGCTGCGCGCGGCCGTGGACAGTGGCGACGCACTGCCGCCGGTTGCACTGGATGAGTGTTGTGCTGGGCCGGTGTCGCGAAATTCATTGGCTGCCGGATTGATTGGTGCATTCGGGGACGCACTGGCGGCATTTGAACGCAATGGGTTCCAGCCCTTTGCCGATGCCTGGCGGCAGCTCGACGTGTTGCACGGCGAGCCCGTCAGCGTCCGGGTCGGTGACAAGACCTGGCGTGGCGAAGCACGCGGCATTGCGCCCGACGGTGCACTGCTGGTTGCCCGCAACGGTGAGCTGGAAGCGCTGCTGTCCGGAGACGTCACGGTGCGAAGCCGCGCATGATCTTGTTGCTGGACATCGGCAATAGCCGCACGAAGTGGGCCGTGCTCGGGTCGCGCGGGCTCGGCGCATCGGGCGCCCGCGGGCACGGCGGCGGCATCGAAATCCTGCCGGCCGATGTGCCGATCAATCCGGACCACGTATACGCGGCGAATGTCGCCGGGCCCCGCATGGTCGACGCATTGCGCGCGGCAGTGCGCAGCCGGTGGGGTTGCCCGCTGACCTTTGCGCGCACGGCGGCCACGCTGGGCAAGGTGCGCAATGGTTATGCGGAGCACCAGCAGCTGGGTGTGGACCGCTGGCTGGCCATCCTGGCAGCCTACGATCGGCAACAGGGGGCGACCTGCGTCGTCGATGCGGGCACGGCGACCACGGTAGACCTGGTCCAGGCGGACGGCCGGCATCTCGGTGGCTTCATCCTGCCGGGTGTGGACCTGATGGCGCAGAGCTTGCTGGACGCCACTGGTGACCTGGCGCGGCTCACGGATCTGCCGGCCGGCGCGGCTTCTTTGCAGCCGGGGACCGGCACTGGCGCAGCGATTCGCGACGGCGCATGGCTGGCTACGCTCGGCTTGGTCGAGCGGGCCCGGGCCATGTTGCCCCGGGGCGCCGGTGTGGAGGTGACCGGGGGTCAGGGCGCGACACTGGCGCATTTTCTGGGCGTAGAGTGCCGCGAACTGCTGGTCCTGGAAGGCCTGGCGCTGAACTGGCGCGCCGGGGCGGCAGACGGCTGATGCTGCGCAATCTCGTCCTGTTGCTGGTGCTGGCCAATGCGCTGGTGTGGGCCTGGCAGCGCTGGATCGTCCCGCCGGAGGCGACGAATGCCATCGTGTTGCAAGCTTCGCGCGCGCCGGAGTTGATCCTGTTGAGCCGCGCGCGCGGCACCATGTCCGACGGCTCCGAGGCCAACTGCCTGCGGGTCGGGCCCTTCGCCGAGGTGGCAGAGGCCGAACAGGGCGCCGTGAAACTGGCTGCCCGGAGCCTGCCGGCGACGCTGGAAGCCGAATCCGTCGAAATCTGGTTGGGCCACTGGGTGCAGGTGCCGGACCTGGACAGCCGCAGCGCTGCAAACGGTATCCGCGAAGACCTGGTAGCCGCCGGTCTGGCTGATGCGTACGTGGTCCGCACCGACAGCGGTTTTAAGGTATCCCTGGGGGTGTTTCGCGATCGGGACCGAGCCGATCGCGTGGCGCGGATCGCCCGTGGGGCCGGTTTTGACGTGATTACCGCGGACCGCACCCGGGATGGCGAAGAATACTGGCTCCTGGTGGGGCCCATGGCCGGCGCAGCCATCGACCTGGAGGGCCTGGAGCCAGCCGGGGACCGGATTCTGCGCAGCGAGGCGATTGCCTGCCCCATCGCCGCGGCCGATAGCGAGCCGGGGCCCGATTCCTTAGAATCTGCGGGGGTTGCGGCGCCGATGCCGGAATAGCTCAACTGGTAGAGCAACCGCCTTGTAAGCGGTAGGTTGGGGGTTCAAGTCCCTCTTCCGGCATATCCCGGCACCGTCGTCCCGGGCTTGATCTGGCCAGCGGCTGACAATCTTCGTCAGATGAGGGCATGTTGCCGCGCCGGTTGACACGCCAGCCCCCACGTCAGAAAATTAAAGGCTTGCGTCGGCGGAGGGGTACCCAAGCGGTCAACGGGGGCAGACTGTAAATCTGCTGGCTTAGCCTTCGTAGGTTCGAATCCTACCCCCTCCACCACCGCTGGGCATTCCGGGCCGAACAAACAGACTGAAGGCGGGTGTAGTTCAATGGTAGAACCTCAGCCTTCCAAGCTGATGATGTGGGTTCGATCCCCATCACCCGCTCCATAAAGCGCTGTTGGCGCACGGATTTAGGAATACACCGAGTCTGAACTGAGGATAGTCCGCCCACATAGCTCAGGCGGTAGAGCACTTCCTTGGTAAGGAAGAGGTCACCGGTTCAATTCCGGTTGTGGGCTCCACATAACTGATTAAGCGAGCGTCTGGAGAGACCGATGTCGAAGGAGAAATTCGAGCGTACGAAGCCCCATGTGAACGTGGGGACGATTGGCCACGTAGATCATGGCAAGACGACGCTGACGGCGGCATTGACGAAGGTAATGGCCGCCAAGCACGGTGGCGAGACGAAGGCCTTCGACCAGATTGACAAC
>CAMYJV010000074.1 GCA_947258805.1 uncultured Gammaproteobacteria bacterium
GATGCGCGGCTCCGGGACCCGGGGCCAGGGATGGCCCCGTGTCCCGGACCCCGACGTGAGTGAGCAGCGCAGGGCACCCGAAGGGCAAGCCGGCGTGACGGGCAGACATACCGGCCCGCACGCGATGGAGAGACGACACACCAACACTTGGGGATAGCCCGTCTCCCGGCCCCCGAGCTGGTGGTTTCCCGGGCGTATAGTGAGGTCATCTGGCATCCGCGATGCGGGTGCCGTCGAAAACAGAGTCGGGCGTTCTAATCGGAGAAAAACGATGACTACTTCAGACCAGTTGATTCAAAAGCGTTGCGAGCCTTGCGAGGGTGGCGTGCCGCCGTTGACCTCCAGTGCGGTGCAGGAACTTATGAAGGCCCTGCACGACGACTGGTCCGTCGTGGATGACGGCAAAGCCATTCAGCGTGACTTCGAATTCGGTGGTTACCACCGGACCATGGGCTTCGTCAACGCGGTGGCTTGGATTGCCGAGTCCGAGGGGCATCACCCGGACCTGGAAGTGCATTACGGTAAAGTGCGTTGCCTGTGGAACACCCACGCAATCGGCGGACTCTCGGAGAACGACTTTATCTGCGCGGCGAAGGTAGACCGCCTGCTCGACTGAACAGGCGGCCTGCCCGCCGGGGATCAGAAATTGATCTTAGCGCTTACGCCCCACGTGCGCGGGTAACCCAGAAAGGCAGAGTAAGTGCCCGTCTGAATCGGCGTGTCGACGATGACCTGCGAATAGTTCTTGTCGAACAGGTTTTTTGCCCACAGTTCGACTTCCCAGAAGCCGTCGTCCGCGCCCACACCAATGCTGCCGTTCCAGAGGAAATAGGAGCTTTGCGCCTTCTCCGAGTCAAGGTCAGAGCCGGTGTTGTGGTCATCCATGAAGCGCACATCCAGGTGCGCCTGTGCGAGCAATGAAGTGAAGATAGGCTGCTCAAAGTCGGCCGCGGCGTTGATGATCCACTCCGGTGCATTGGTCAGCTGCTCACCTGACAATTCCGCGACGGACGGGTCACCCGGATCGAACAGATCGTCGTCGTACTTGGCATCTAAATAGGCGAATCCGCCCGACAGCGTCAGCTGGTCGGTGACCACGGCCGACCCGTTGGCTTCGAAACCCACCGTGTCGGCGCCGTCGACATTCGTGACGTTGAAGTTGGTCCCGGTGAAGGTGTTCAGCTGAAAATCGTCATAATCGGCATAGAACACGGCGACGTCCATGCGTACCCGGTTGTCGAACAGGGCGCCCTTCAGGCCGATCTCCCAGGAATTCACGGTTTCCTTGTCGAACTCGAGGTCCTTGCCCGACGGTGCCGCTCCTGCCAGGAGTACAGCAAACTGGGACAGGCCGGCACGATCGAGGTTAAAACCGCCGGCTTTGTAGCCGCGGCTGTAGGACGCGTAGCCCATCCAGTCGTCGTCGAAGGAGTACTCAAAGACGAAGGTACCCGTTAATTCCTGGTCGCTGCGCTTTTCGGACAACGCAGGTATGGTTCCCAGGATCGCATTGTTTGGTGTATCCACTATCGGGCTGAACACGGGCAAACACGCGAATTGAAGCAGGAATGCGTTGTTCACGGGGTCGATCGCACCGGCTCCCAGCAACCCGGCGGTTTGCAGGCAGGCCGGGGCGTTGGAGACCAGCGATGCGTCGAGATCCTTATCCTCTTCCGTGTAGCGCAGGCCGGCGGTGAAAGCGACCTCATCGGTCACCTGCCACTTGTTGTGGGTGAAAACTGCCCAGCTGTTGGTATCTACGCTGAAGTTATCCTGCTGCGCGCCATCGCCGGCCGAGAAGCCGGGGGCTGGGATCAGCGTCGTCTCGCCCTGGGACAGGATGATTGCATTGGCATAGGTCTCGTAGTCGCCGCCCACGAGAATGCCGTCCAGCACATCGAGGTCTTCGTCGACGTAGTAGCCGCCCACCAGGAACTCGAAGTTGCCTATCTCCCACGCGTAACGCAGCTCCTGCGTGAAGGTCTTGAACTCGTTGGTGTAGCTGCTTTTCTGGCGATACAGGAGATCTGCATCGGTGTAATCGATGTCCTGCGAGCGCTCCGCGTCCCAGTCGCGGTACGAGGAAATCGAGGTCAGCGTGCCTTCACCGAGGTCCCAGTTGGCCTCCAGGGATACACCCCATTCGTCGACCTCGGAGTCATAACCGCGATCTGAGTTCGCCGTCATGTCCCGGTCGAACGGGTCCGGCGGCAGGATGACTGTGCCGATGCCGGGTGGCGGAATCAGTGGCGTCAGGCCGTTGATGACGGCCGCAGTCGGCCCCGCAATCTTGGTGACCGCCGCGCAGCAGGTCTCGTCGCGCGTGGAGTAGTCGCCGACCAGCCGGAAGTCCAGGTCTTCACCGATGCGCGTCACGAGTTGGCCGCGCACCAGGTAACGGTCACGATCGTCGTAGTCGTCGCCGCCGGCCTTGTTGTCGGTAAACCCGTCGCGTTGATTCCAGGTGCCGTCCAGGCGAAAACCGGTGTGGCCTTGCACAATCGGGCCGGTCACGGCGCCGGTCACGCGGTACTGGTCATCGGAACCGTAGCTGCCTTCCAGGCTGCCACCGAATTCTTCCACGTCGGGTCGCGCGGTGAAGATCGAGATCGCGCCGGCAGACGCGTTCTTGCCGAACAGCGTGCCCTGCGGTCCGCGCAGCACTTCGACCCGTTCCAGCGGGCCCAGGTCGGTGAGGGCAACGCTGTTGCGGTTGCGGTAGACGCCGTCCACGAACACCGCCACCGATGATTCCAGGCCGAGGTTATCGCCCGTGGTGCCGATGCCGCGCAGGCGTGCGGTGGTACCGGCCGTTTCGGACTGGGTGCTGGTCAGCACCAGGCTGGGGGTGAGTTGCTGCAGGTCGCGGATGTCTTCCACGCCGGCCCGGCTCAACTCGTCGGCGCTGAAAGCAGACACTGCGATTGGCACGTCCGACAGCGACTCTTCGCGCTTGGTGGCGAAGACCACGATTTCTTCCACAACGCGCTGCGCGTGTGCCGGAGACACCACGAGTGTCAGCGCAACGAAACTCAAGCAGCAGTTACCCAGGGAACGGCAGCGTGTCATATCATGATCCTCCCAACCCGAAAACCAACGAAGCCGTGCGCGACCCACCACAGGTTCAGAACGGCTGATGCAATGCGACAAAACTTTGTGCGACCATGTTGCCTCAACGCGACGCCATGGGGCCCAACCCTTGTCGGAGGATATCACACGGGGTCCTTGGAATAGCAGCAGTGTGGCATAAAGCCCAACCCGACTAACGACAGGCAGGTTCAGTGAACCGGAGGATATGGCTATGTCTCGAAACATCATGCAGTGCGTGACCTGGCTGCCGGCGGCGGTGGCCGCCGTGCTGAGTGTGGTCGCCGGGCAGGCCCTGGCGGCAGATGCCATGGGCCTCGATGGCCCGGACGAGGCGCTTGCTGCAATGCGGAAGATTCAGTGCTCAACGGCGGATGGCGTTCCTGTCACCTATGGATGGGAAGGCAGCACCTACAGCCGGGTCCCGGGCGAGCGGGATCGCCGGCTGTACCGCGTAGAAGGCATGAATATCCGCCAGTGCGGGCCTCTGCCTGCGGAGGAAGGCGGGCCCGGCTTCAAGATGGTCACGCGGGAAATCCTGCTCTATCTGGACCCGGACACGGGCGAGATACTGCGCGAGTGGGAGAATCCATGGACCGGAGAGACGGTGAAGGTGATTCACGTTACCAACGACCCGGTGAACCAGCGCCTGTCGCGCGTCGGCCGCGACGGTCGGCCCTTCTCTCTGCCGTTCGTCGTGCAGGGCAACCAGTGGTGGCTGACCAGCGCCGTGCCGCTTTTCTATACGAACCCGCTGGGCGGTGAGTACCAGAAGTATGTGGGCGGTACGTACCACGCCACGGAGATGTTTAATTTCTTTGGCGATGTGGACAAGATGATCGATCCGGACGTCGAGTCGGTCCCCGCCCGGGTGGGCTGGGTGCGGATTTCAAGCTGGCTGCCGTGGATGGAGATGGGCGATCGGGCAGGCTTGCTGTACTTCCACACTGCGGGTCGCAAGCTCGACAGCTACGACGACCTGTCAGATCGGATGAAACAGGAAATCGCCACGAATTATCCGGAGTACGCCAGCCCGCCGCCGCTGGATGATCAGCGCCGTAACGAAACCAGCTGGACCTTCTTTAAGAAAGTGCTGGACGCTCAGTAGGAATTCGCCCATGGCTCGTGAGATACCGGTTCGCAATCCCCGCACGGGCGAGGACGACTATACGATTCAGGCGGCCGACGAGGCTGAACTCGCAGCGATGGCGACGACCATGCGCGCAGCACAGCCAGCGTGGCAGGCGCTGGGGGCCGAGGGCCGGGGTCGGATCCTCGGCGCCTGGTCCGAAGCGCTGCTCGCTGACAGTGCGCCTTTGCTGAACGCGCTGTCAGCGGATACCGGGCGCTACCTGATCGCGATGGCGGAACTGTATGGCGTGCCCGGCATGGTGACACGGTGGCAGGAGGCAGCGCCGCGCCTGCTGGATGAAAGCGGTGAGCGCGAGTCGGCGACACCCGGTGTCGGTGTGCGCGATTCCTTTGCGCCCCTGCCGCTGGTCGGCGTCATCAGCCCGTGGAATTTTCCGTTGCTGCTGTCCATGATCGACGCCATTCCCGCTCTGGCGGCCGGTTGCGCCGTCATCGTGAAGCCCAGCGAAGTCACGCCGCGCTTCGCCGCACCGTTGATGGAGACGATTGGCCGCATTCCGGAACTGGCCGCCGTGTTCCGCTTCGTCACGGGCGACGGGGCCACCGGAGCGGCGTTGATCGAGCAGGCCGATGCCATTGCGTTCACCGGCAGCGTAAAGACCGGTCGCGTCGTGGCCGAAGCCTGCGCCCGACGTTTCATTCCTGCTTTCCTCGAGCTGGGCGGCAAAGACCCGTGCATCGTGCTGCCGTCGGCCGATCCGGCCGATGCCGCGCGGATTGTGCTGCGCGCGTCCGTGCAGGCAACCGGGCAAGCCTGCCAGTCTCTCGAGCGCGTCTATGTGCACGACAGTCTCTACGATGCGTTCGTGGCCGCCTTGGCTGCCGGTGCCAAAGCGCTGGACCTGAACTACCCGGACATTCACGCTGGACATATCGGGCCCCTGATCTTTGCGCGCCAGGCAGAAACCATCGAAGCACACTTGGCTGACGCGCGCGCGAAGGGTGCCGAAGTGTTGTGTGGTGGTGAAATCGAAAATCACGATGGCGGCCTGTGGATCAGGCCCACGGTGGTCGTGAACGTTGATCACTCGATGCAACTGATGCGCGACGAAACCTTCGGGCCCGTGATACCCGTGATGCGGTATACGGATGTGGCCGACGCAATCCGGCTCGCCAACGATTCCGACTACGGCCTGTCGGCCGCGGTGCTCGGTGACGCCGACGAAGCGGACCGGGTGGCCCGGCAGCTGAACGCCGGTGCGGTCAGCATCAATGACGGCGCGATGACCACGGAAGTCCACGATGCCACGCACGATGCCTTCGGCTATTCGGGCATGGGTGTCAGTCGCATGGGGCCGTCGGGCCTCACGCGCTATCTGCGGCGCAAGGCGCTGCTCGTTCGGCACGGTGAGGCCCGCGACATGGGGTCACTGGATGAACGGCTGGCCGTTTCTAGGTAGGAGCGGCTTTAGCCGCGATGCCTTTCAGAACATCGACGAGCTGTCAGGTGACTCGTCCTCGTCGGGGTCGTGGCGATTCGGGATGAAGTCGCCGGTAATCATCTGGTCGTAAGCCAGCCCGGGCCCAACCATCGGATACACGCCGGCATCCTGGTCGATGATGACCTCCAGGAATGCGGGGCCGTTGAAGTTGACGAATTCTTCGATCACTCGAGGTACGTCGGCCTTGCGGTCCAGGCGCACGGCGTATTCGAAGCCGTCGGCCTGGGCGGCCTTTACGAAATCCTTACGGTGCAGAGACTTGTCAGAGCCCGACAGGCGGCCCTTGTAGAACAGCTTCTGCCACTGGCGCACCATGCCGTCGCCAAAATTGTTCAGCACCACGATCTTCACCGGGAGTCCGTAGGTGGTCACGGTTTCCAGTTCGCCGAGATTCATGCGGATGCTGGCATCACCGTCGATGTCTATGACCAGGCGGTCCGGGTGGGCGAACTGCGCGCCGATGGCTGCCGGCAGGCCGAAGCCCATCGTGCCCATGCTGCCGGAACTCAGCCACAGCCGCGGCTCGCGAAAATCCATGTACTGCGCAGCCCACATCTGGTGCTGGCCGACACCGGTGGAAATAATGGCATCACCCTTGGCGTGCTTGTTGATTTCCTCAACCACGTAGTTTGGCTGGATCAGCTCGCTGTCACGGTCGTAATTCAGCGCGTAGCGGCTTTTGTTCTCGGCCAGTTCGGCTCGCCACGCGCTGGTGTCGTTTCGTACCTTGTGCCTTTCGCCCCAGTTCGTCAGCATGTCCAGGTCGCGGCTGAGCCAGCCCACGTGATACCAGTCGGCGCTGCGCACCTTGCCGACTTCCGAGGCATCCACGTCCAGGTGCGCAATCTTTCGGGCCTTCGGCGCGAAGTTGTCGGGGTCGGTGGCCACCCGGTCGTCGAAGCGGGCGCCCACCGCAATCAGCAGGTCGCAGTCGTCGACGGCGTAGTTCGCATAAGCCATCCCGTGCATGCCGAGCATTTGCAGCGACAGTGGGTTGGTAGTGTCGATGGCGCCAATCCCCATCAGGGTCGTCACCACCGGGACCTGGAAGCGCTCGGCGAAGCGGCGCAGCGCCGGCGCTGCGCTGCCGTTAATAACGCCACCGCCCACGTACAACAATGGTCGGCGCGACTCAGCAAGCATCTGGAAGAACGCCTTGGCAGCGCTGGTGCTGATCACATTGTCCGCAACGTCCTGCACACGTTGCCGGTAACTCTTGATGGGCAGCAGTCCGGTACCACGGTACTCGCCTATGGCGTTCTGAACATCCTTCGGAATATCGATTACCACGGGGCCGGGCCGTCCGGAGCGGGCAATTTCAAATGCGGTACGGACGGTGGCTTCCAGGCGCGCCGGGTCGGTAATCAGGAACACATGCTTGGCGACAGAGCCCATGATTGCGGAGACCGGCGCCTCCTGGAACGCGTCGGTACCAATCACGTGGGTGGGCACCTGGCCGCAAATGACCACGATGGGCACGGAGTCGGCCAGGCAGTCGCGAACCGGGGTTACGGTATTGGTGGCCCCGGGGCCAGAGGTCACCATGCACACACCCACCTGTCCGGTGGCGCGGGCGTAGCCTGCGGCCATGAAGCCCGCGCCCTGTTCGTTCGCGGGCACGATCAGCGGCATCGGCACCTGGTCGGCGGCATCCCGCAGCGCCTCGTTGTGCCGGAACACGGCATCGTAGGTCGGCAGAATGGCCCCGCCGCTGTAGCCGAAAATCGTGTCCACGCCCTCGTCCGCAAGCACCTGCACCACCATTTCGGCGCCGGTCATGCGTTTTCCTGCCAGCGGATGAGGCGCGGCAGCGAGGGCCTCGGATGCGGTTGTCATAGTTGTGGGGCGGCAACGTGGCCGCTTGGACATTTCACAGGCACATATCTACTTCTGAGTTTCGAACAATACCCTGTCCATTGCAATAGCAAGCGTTGTGAGCGAGCATTGGCGATTCACTGATTGTTAAAGAATTTTTGCCCCCGAAAGTCGTCCGCGATGCGCCACATAATCTCCATCCTGCTGCAGAACGAGGCCGGTGCCCTGGCCCGTGTGGCGTCCATGTTCTCGACGCGCGGCTACAACATCGAATCGCTGAGCGTGGCGCCGACGGAGTCGCCGGAGGTCTCGCGACTGACCCTGGTGACCATCGGCTCAGACCAGGTCATCAGCCAGATCAACAAGCAGCTGCTGAAAATGGTGGACGTGGTCAATATGGCCGACATGACCCTGGGTGACCATATCGAGCGGGAACTCGCCCTGGTGAAGCTGCGGCTGCATCCGGACCAGGTCGCGGAGATGCGCAAGCTATGCGAGCAGCAAGGCGGGCGCATGCTCGACGATTCGGCCGACAACTTCACGATGGAGCTCACCGGCGCAGCCAATCTCGTGGACGATTTCATCGATCGCCTGGTAGGCCGCGCTGAAATCCTCGCAGTGGTGCGCAGCGGCCCGCTGGCCATCTCCCGCGGCCAGCAGGTACTCAGCAGCGCCATCGGCTGAGCCCTTTCCTATGAATACCAACGCCGACGAACGGGCGGCCGCCGCGCTGACCGGCGCACGGCGCCTGGTCGTGAAAATTGGGTCGTCATTGCTGGTAGACGCCGCGACCGGCCAGCTGAACCGCGCCTGGCTCGCCGCACTGGCGCAAGAGTTTGTCCGCTTGCGGGATCGTGGCCAGCAGTTGCTGGTGGTGTCATCCGGGGCCATCGCGCTGGGCCGCCGCTACCTCGGCATGCAGCCCGAGCAGCGCCGGCTGGAAGAATTGCAGGCCGCAGCGGCTGCCGGCCAGGTGCTGCTGGCCCACGCCTACCAGGACATACTCGGTGAGCGCGGGCTGCGCGTGGCGCAGGTCCTGCTGACCCTTGACGACACCGAGAACCGCCGCCGCTATCTGAACGCCCGCAGCACGCTCGAACAATTGCTGAAGCTGGGCGTCGTACCCGTCGTGAATGAGAACGATACGGTGGCAACCCAGGAGATTCGCTACGGCGACAACGACCGGCTGGCGGCCCGGGTGGCCGAGATGGTCAGTGCCGATTGCCTGGTGCTGCTGTCTGATGTCGACGGGCTCTACGACGCAGACCCGGCCAGCTACGCAGACGCCCGGCTCATCCCGTCGGTGACGGAAATCACTGCCGCGCTGGACGCGGCGGCGGGCACGTCGAGCACCGAATTCGGGACCGGCGGCATGGCCACCAAGCTGGTGGCAGCGCGAATTTGCGTCGGCGCCGGCTGTGCCACCATCATTGCCAATGGCCACGCGTTGCAGCCGCTGGAAAAAATTGAACACGGCGGCCCGTGCACCTGGTTTGCGCCTCGCGGCACCCCGCTGGCGGCTCGCAAACAGTGGATAGCCGGGTCCCTCGTGGCGCGCGGCGTGCTCGTTATCGACTCGGGTGCCGAGCAGGCCTTGAGATCCGGGCGGAGTCTGTTGCCCGTTGGCCTGACCGCCGTGGAGGGTAACTTTCAGCGCGGCGACGCGGTGACCGTGCGCAATCACGACGGTCGCGAGATCGCGAGGGGGCTTGCCGCTTACGCATGCGACGAGGTGCAGAAGCTGTGCGGGCGGCGCAGTGAAGAAATAGAAACCTTGCTGGGCTATCGTGGTCGAAATGAAATAGTGCACCGCGACAACCTGGTATTGCTGGACTGACCGAGCATGAGCGCGAGAACTGACGACGCGATTGAAGACATCGCCGGCCTGATGAAAGGGCTCGGGCACGCGGCACGTGAAGCCGCGCGCCTGCTGGCGCGCGCCGGTGCGGCGCAGAAGAGCCAGGCCCTGCAGGCGGGTGCGGCGGCGCTGCGTGATCGGCAGGCGTTAATACTCGAAGCGAATGCGCAGGACATGGCGGCCGCACGGCAGAAGGGCTTGTCGGGCGCGATGCTCGACCGGTTATTGCTCAACGCCGAACGTGTCGAGGCCATGGCGCTTGGGCTCGAAAATATTGACGCGCTGGCCGATCCGGTCGGCGAGGTCATCGGCGACTGGACGCGCCCTAATGGTTTGCGTATTCAGCGCGTGCGCGTGCCGCTGGGTGTCATCGGCATTATTTATGAGAGCCGGCCCAACGTGACGGCAGATGCAGGCGCCCTGTGCCTGAAATCCGGCAACGCGGTCATTTTGCGCGGCGGTTCCGAGAGTTTTCACTCGAGTAATGCGATTCACGAATGCCTGACCACCGGTCTGAACAGTGCGGGCCTGCCCGCCACCGCCGTGCAGATGGTGCCCACGCGCAGTCGTGACGCGGTGGGGATGCTGCTGGGCGGACTCGATGATTGCGTGGATGTCATTGTGCCTCGCGGCGGCAAGAACCTGATTGCCCGCGTGCAGGCGGACGCGCGTGTACCTGTCATCGGCCACCTGGAAGGCCTGTGCCACGTGTACGTGCACGCATCGGCCACGCCGGACATGGCGCGCGACATTACGCTGAATGCCAAGATGCGACGCACGGGAATTTGCGGGGCGGCAGAAACCCTGTTGATCGACCGCGGTGCGCTGGCTACGCACTGGCAGGGGATCGCTGATGCGCTGATCGATGCGGGCTGCGAGTTGCGCGGCGACGCGGAAATTTGCGCCGTCGACCAGCGGGTGCAACCCGCGACGGAAGCAGACTGGATGACCGAGTATCTCGATGCGATCCTTGCAGTGCGAGTGGTAGACGGTGTGGACGAGGCCATCGCGCACATCGAGGGGCACGGATCGGGCCACACCGAATGTATCATCGCAGAAGATGCTGCGGCCGCGGCGCGCTTCCTGCACGATCTCGACAGCGCCATCCTGTTGCACAACGCCTCTACGCAGTTTGCGGATGGTGGTGAGTTCGGCATGGGGGCGGAAATCGGCATCGCGACCGGGCGTATTCACGCGCGTGGGCCCGTTGGTGCAGAACAGCTGACCAGCTACAAGTACGTGGTGACCGGGTCCGGTCAGACGCGGCCCTGAATCAGCAAACCTGACGTGGCCGGGTGCCCACGCGTCGCGGCACGGCGTTTGGTCTTCCGGGCTAAACCTCCTTCGGACATCCCTGTCCTCAGTCGGATCGGCCCTCCGTCGCTCCCGCCATCCATGGCTCCGCTCCTCCGGGACGACGCCCGGAAGACCAAACGCCACGCCGCGACGCTCGGGGGAGGCAGGTGCTGCTTCCTTCCTGCTAAACCAATGCGTCGTTTGATAGCCCGGTGTGGCTAGTGCCTACTGGCCCATCCCTGGCCCGCTCCTCGTTGCAGCCCGTCGGCATGCGGATGGCATTCGGGGGTTCCATTCGCCTGGTCGCGAGCCTTGGAAACCGGGTTGGCAGATGGTCCACCGCAGTTCCCGGATACGCTGTGCTTCCCCGGTGGGAGTGGCTTCAGCCGCGACTGCGCTACAGCATCCGGTAAGCAATTTCGAAGAAATATTCTCGCTGACGAGCGGGGAGGTAGCGATAGCTGCCGAAGGCAAAGTCGGCGCGGTCGGCGTAGCGTTTGTTCGTCAGGTTGTTGATGCGTAGCAGGACGGACCAATCGTCAGCGATTAGCCAGCGCGAACGAAAGTTGAATATGTCGTGGCCGTCGTAGTCGGCGGTGTTGGCCGCATTGAGATAGTAGTCGCCCTGGTGGACCCACTCGAACTCGGCCAGCGCGCGGCCGCGGGCGTAGCCCAGCCGTGCAGAACCGAGGGTGCGTGGAGCCGTGTCGACATCGTCGCCCGAGCGGATGGATTCGCCGCCGGCGATCACGCGATCGAAGTCGTAGGTGTGCTTGGCCCAGGTGCCCACCAGGCTGGCGTAAAGGCCCCAGTTGAAGGCCAGGTCGGTCTGGATCTCCATGCCTACGTGATCGGTCTTGCCGTCACTGACGTTCAGCCCGTCGGAATCGCGGAAGATGTAGTCGTCTTTCCGCATGGTAAAGGCGCTGATTTCCAGGGCGCCCAGGCCCTCACTACGGCGCCAGCCGATCTCCAGGCTGTCGATGGTTTCCGGGTCCAGGTCGTTTACCGACTGCCCGTTCTGCAGGCGGTAGAGTTCGGTGGCTTGCGGGGCCCGGAAACCACGCGTCAGGGTGATCCAGGCGGAAGAGGCTTCATCAATACGCAACAACAGGCCCACATTTGGCGCGGCTTCCAGGGTGCTGTCCGCGCGGGTGTTGCCGGCAAGCATGCTGTTGTCGTAGTCGTAGCGCAGGTACTCGAGCCGCAGGCCAGCCTGCAGAGTCCAGCGCGGTGCGACGGGTACTTCGAGTTGCGCATAGGGTGCGACCATCACGGTCCACGCGCTGTAGTCGTAGTGTTTGCCGCTGCTCCGGTTCGAATCGGGCCCGAGTTCCTGGTCCTGGGTTTCTTTCAGTTCGCCGCGGGCGATCTCTGCATCCAGACCCGCTGTCAGCGTGCCGCCGAACAGATCGCGCCAGGCCGTCCAGAGAAAGCCGCCGCTCAGCTGGCCGTTTTCCTCCAGCGGTTGGCCTGGCAGGAAGTGCTGCAGGAACTCCATGTCCGACCGACGCAGGTAGGCTTTCAGGGCCTGGCGCGGTAAACCGTCCCAGCTGGCATAGAGCCGCTGACTGTTCGCATCCCGGTACGCCTCCGGGTTTGGATTGCTCTTGCGCAGCGCCGAATCCTTGTAGGCGTCTTCGCCGCGGATGAACGTAGCGGTTTGCTGGTCCAGGTCGGTGGCCGTGAAGCCTGCCCGCAAGCTGCCCTGCTGCCAGCGCAGATAGCCCTTCTGCTGGTCGTAACCCGAACTCGCGCGCCAGCCGTCGTAATGATCTGCGAGCCCGCCCGCCGCCAGCGCCCCGTTCCCCAGCGGGCCATCCCAGGCCACACGGGCGCGATAGTAAGCATCTGGTCCGCTTTCGACACTGCCCGCCCAGCCAGGACGGTCGCCGGGTTCGGGCATCAGGAAATTCAGCGTGCCGTGCAGGCTGTTCGAGCCGTACAGGGCGTTGCCCGGCCCGCGCAGCACTTCCGCACTGCCCGCGAGTTCACTGGGTACCTCGAACAGCTGGTTCACGTTGCAGAAGCCGGTGGGCCGCAGCGGGACCCCGTCCTCCATCATCAGGAATGCGCCGCAGGCGCCGGGACCGGTCAGCACGGGCGAACGCAATGCGGTGAGGTGCTCCTGGCCGCTGCCGCGGCTGAGCCATGCCCCCGGCGCCTGGACGCCAAGCTCATGGACATGCTGTGCGTTCAACAGCTCGATGCGCTCGCCGGGGACACGCATGGTGTTGCCGAAGGTTTCCAGCAGGGGCCGCGCTTCGCGGGCCGCGGTGACCACGATTTCGTCGGCCCGCTGCTCCGGCTCAGCAGCGGCGGTCGCCGGCAGCACGAACATCGCGACCCCGCAGCCCGCGAGCCTGATGCAAGTGCGCATCATGAGCCGTTAGTCAGCGTTCGACCGACTGTAGTACGACACTCGGGTCGTCACCGATCCGCGAATAGCGATGCCGTTTGGCCATCTCTGCCACGGCCGCGTCGCGGCTCTCGCGGTCCGGGAACCAGTGAAAGCTTTCCCAGTCTTCGCCGAGCACGGCGTGAAAGGTGTCGCCGGGCGGCATGCTCACCCGGATGCCGAAACGGCAGTCCGCATCAGTGGGGCGGGGCGGCTGGTTGTGAGCTTGGCTGGCCGTCATGGGGGATGTCTGCGCATATGGAAGCGGGGTCGGAGCATGATAGAGACAGGCCGCCGCACAGCGCAACGCCGGCTGCGGTGTGGCTGGCGGCGCCGCCGGGATTCGGGGACACTATTGCAGTCGGGTCATTACGGGGCCTGCGGGGCTGCGGCAAACCACCATGAGTTCGGTCAAACAGGAAGCCGGTTTTTACTCCGTTGGCGGCCCGGTGCAGCCGGACCGCCCCTGTTATGTCACCCGCAAGGCGGACGAGATTCTGTTCTCGCGCCTCGCCCAGGGTGAGTATTGCCAGGTGTTCGCGCCGCCAGACACCGGCAAGACCAGCCTCGTTGCCCATACCGCGGAGCGATTGCAGGATGCAGGCATCGCCGTCGCGGCCGTTGACCTGGCCCAGATCAGCAGTCGCGACCTGTCAGAAGATGTGGGCCGGTGGTATTACAGTTTTGCCTACCGGTTGATGCGGACCCTGCGCATTCGCGCCAACATTCAGTCCTGGTGGCAGGACCGCTCGGGACTGACGAACCTGCAGCGCCTGCGGGAATTCTTTCTTGATATCGTGCTGGCAGAATCGGACCAGCCGGTGGTCATTTGTGTCGACCGAATCGATGCCGTACTCGACCGCAAGGTGTCCCTCGACCTGTTTGGCGCCATTCGCGCCTGTCACGACGCCCGGGCGACAGAGCCGGAGTATCGCCGGCTGACCTTCGCACTTCTCGGTGCCGAATCCGTTGGCCACAAGATTCCTCGAGGCGGTAACTCGCCCTTCGAGGTGTGCACCCGGGTAGTCCTGGAGGATTTTCGGCCGGACGAACTCGAACAGCTGACTGCCGGCATCGGTTGCGATGCGATGGCGAGCCGGGTGATTGCGGCGCGGGTCTGGTACTGGACGGCCGGGCACCCGTATCTGAGCCAGAAAATATTCCGGGCGCTGGCGCGCCGCGACGGCCCGCCGGATGCCGGCACTGTGGATGCCGTCGCCGCGGCGCTGTTTTTGCCCCGCAATGCCGTCCGTGAAGAGCCGCACCTGTCTGCTGTGGCGAATCAGCTGCAACATGAGAACAAGACCCGTGTTGCGCGACTCAGCGTTTACGGCAAGGTCCGCAAGGGGGGTGAGGTTGCGGCAGATCCGATGCTGCGTCCCCATCGTGAGTTGCTGCGCAGCGGTGTGGTGAGCGTGGATCCTGAAGGCCGCTTTACGCCGCGCAATCGCATCTATGCAGAGGTGTTTACTGCCCACTGGGTAAACCAGAGTTTGCCGTTCAGCTGGCGAGGCCTGGTCGCCGCGGCGGCCGTGGTGGCTTTCGCCATCATTATTCCGATCTGGTATACGGAGTATCTGCCGCGGCCGTACATCCGCACCCTATCGGCGCAGAGCACCGACTTTGTAACGGCGCTGGATGCTTTCCAGCGGTTGCGCTTCCTGCCTGGGTTCAAAGCGACGGCCAAAGACCTGTTCCGAGATTACCTGGTGCGCGAGAGCCGCGAGTCCGGCAGCCTTCAGGAAGTGCAGCGATTCGGCGAGCGCCTGCCCGAGCTGAGCGGGCGGACCGAGCTGCGTGATGGGTTGGTGGCAGAATTCTGGGAGCGCAATACTCAGCGTGCGCTGGGGCGCGGCCGCCGTGACAACGCCACGCTGTATGCGTTGCGTGCTATCGAGGCGCCAAGTCCGGCCCGGCAGAGGCAGGTGGGTGAACTGCTGGGCAGCGATTTCGACGCGTTGCTGGGAACGATTCGCCACCGCGAGTTGTTGGCCGGTATCGGTGTTGACCCTGCGAGCAAGCTGCTGACTTTGCTCGACGAGCAACACGGGGTGTCCGTCTGGCAGCTGACGGAGGCCGGGCCCAGGCGAGTTCAAAGCATCGAACTGGCCGCTGAAGAAGTCCTGCCCCTGCAAAGCAGCCTGCTGTTCGATGCAAAGACCCAGGGCCGGCGCTTGCAGGTCTCGGTCTACACCGATCACCCGCGCCCGGCGGATGTGCTGGTGGAATTGCGTGCGCCTTCCGGGCGCACGGCGCGCGCGCGCCTGCAGCCCGGCGCGCAGACAGCCGATGGGGGTTACGGGCTGGATTCGCGGCGCGATCCTGCGCTGCGCGGGTTGCTGGACGAAAGCCCGGCCGGCACCTGGACGGCTTACTTCATTGATACTCAGCAGGGCATCGGCGGTGCACTGGCACGCTGGGAGTTGCGCATCGACGGGCAATCGGCCGCCGCGCCGGCCCTGGCGCCGAGCGTGCAGCCTATTCCGGAGCCCGGCGTAGCCCGCAGGGCAAACAGCATATTGGCGGGTAACGGCAGGCGGGCCCTGATCTGGCCCGCAGAACCCTCGGTGCGCGGCGACATCCTGTACTGGAACATCAGCAGTGGCGAGGTGCTTGCCCGGATTCCGCGGCGGGCAGATTTTCAACAGGCGCGTTTTGCCCTCGGCAATAAATTGGTGCTTGTGATTGGCGGGCGCGCGATCGAAGTCTGGGATGCAGAGCGCGCAGAACTGCGTTCGACCGTGCCGTATGAACCATCCCTGAAGCCGGTGCTGTCGGCAAATGGACGCTTCCTGGTCGTGGACTCCATTCTCGACGACTCGAACGACAACGCGCTGGCAATCTGGGATCTCGAAACGGGCAAAGAGTCCAGCCGACTGGTCACCGGGGAGCTGGTCGGTCTTACCGCGGTCGATCCCGCAGGCCAGTATCTGGCCGTCGGCGATGGCGACCGGCTCGTGCGTCTGTGGGCGGTTAAAGACAAACGCATCGCCCGCGAGTTCGAACACGGGTCGGCGCCTACATCCGTTCATTTCGGTCCGGCCGGTCAGTGGCTCGTCACTGAAGACGCTGCGCACACTCTCAGGTTGTGGGCGCTGGAGGACGAGGCGAGGCCGGTCCTGGTTCGTCAGTCGGCGGCGCCATGGTCTGTCAGCTTCGACGGCGACTGGTTGATGATTGGTTCACTGGACCGCGGTTTCGAGTTGCTGGGGCTCGCAGATCAGACGCGCCGTGGCCCCATTCTCCAGCATGGCCTGCCCGGCACGGTTCGCGCGGGCATGCAGGGTGGTGGCCAGCTTGCCGCCGCGAGCCAGGTCGCCTTCACCTGGGACGGCGAGTCGTCCGTCAAGACCTGGCGTTTGCCGCCCGCGCCCGGCGATGGAGACAACCGCGTGGGGTCGGCAGCCAGTTTTGCCACGCTGGCGCCAAGGGACGGGCCGCTGGCGGTGGCCAGCATCAGTGGCGACGTGCGAATTTTCTCCGCCCTGCAGCCAGTGGTGCTGTCCGCCGGACAGGCACCGGCCTTTATTGGTCACCTGCGCCCGGTGACAACCATGCGATTTGACGCCTCTGGAAGCTTGCTGGCCACCGGCGCCCTCGACGGCAGCCTCCGGGTCTGGGACGTTGGCACCGGAGCGCCGCGGGCTTTCTTTGCGAACCAGGCGGATGGCGCTGCTCTCGATCTGGCCTTTACCCCGGACGGGCAGCAGATGATCTCGGCCAGTCAGAGATCGGGGCTGGTCACCGATGCGCTGACCGGTGCCGAGCTGGCGCGCGCGAGCATCCAGGCAGGCCGGCCACAGCTTGCCGTCAGTGCAGACGGGACGGAGGTCTGGATTGCCGGTGACCGCCTGGGTCTGACACGCTGGCGCTGGCAGGCCGGTATCCTGGAA
>CAMYJV010000075.1 GCA_947258805.1 uncultured Gammaproteobacteria bacterium
TACGGATCCGCGGGAGTTGCTGGCATGAAAGCCGAGATCAGCGGCCGGGCCTGGGTCTTTGGTGACAACGTGAATACTGACGTCATGGCCCCGGGACTCTATTTCAAGTCACCGATGGCCGAGATGGCGAAGCACTGCATGGAAGCGGTAGCCCCGGAGTTCGCCGGCAGCGTGCAACCCGGCGACATCGTGGTCGGCGGGCGCAACTTCGGTATTGGCTCGGCGCGGGAACAGGCCGCGATGGCATTGCAGTATCTCGGTGTCGGCGCCGTGCTGGCACCGTCCTTTGGGCGGGTCTTCTACCGCAACACGCTGAACTTCGGTATCCCGGCCCTGTGGTTGCCGGCCGACATGATCGTCGAACCAGGCGATTGCCTGCATGTGCAACCGGAGACCGGCCACATTCGTAACGAGACCCGCGGGACGGCCTGCAATGCGCCGGCCCTGCCCGGGCACCTGTTGCAGATGGTGGCCGCCGGCGGGTTGATGCCGTGGCTGAAACTGCGCCTGGCCAAGGAGAACAGAGATGGTTGATGACCACGCCCGGCGCCTGCGTGACGCGCTGGCGTCCGACGAGGTCCTGATTGCGCCCGGTTGCTACGACGGGTTGACCGCACTGCTGATCGAACAGGCAGGGTTTGCCTGCGCCTATCTCAGCGGCGCCAGCGTGGCGTTTACGCGCCTCGGGCGGCCGGACCTGGGTCTCACGACCCTGACCGAGGTCGCCGACACTGTGGCCTGCATTCGCGATCGTGTGGCGCTGCCGCTGGTCGTCGACGGCGACAACGGCTTCGGCAACGCGTTGAACGTGAAGCGCACGGTGCGATTGTTCGAACGCATGGGCGCGTCGGCGATCCAGCTGGAAGATCAGCAAATGCCGAAACGCTGCGGGCACCTGGAAGGCAAGCAGCTGATCTCGGCTGGCGAGATGGCCGGCAAGATTCGTGCGGCCCTGGACGCGCGGGCCAGCGATGACACCGTCATCATTGCCCGCACGGATGCGGTGGCAGTGGACGGCCTGGATGCGGCTCTCGAGCGCGCCACCGCCTACCTGGCAGCCGGCGCAGACGTATTGTTCGTCGAGTCCCCGGGCAGCGTCGACCAGATGCGCAGGATCGGCCGCGAACTCGGCGCCCAGGCGCCCTTGCTGGCCAACATGGTGGAGGGCGGCAAGACCCCCCTGGTCCCGGCACCCGAGCTCGGCGCGATGGGTTACCGCATCGTGATTCATCCGGGCGCGATGGTGCGGGTGCTGAGCCGCGCCGGGGCGCAGTATCTCGCGGCCCTGCAGCGCGATGGCACCACCGCGAACATTCTCGACACGATGAACGACTTCAGCCAGCTGAACCATTTGATCGGGACCCAGGAATTGCTAAGCGAAGCAGACACATACGACCCGGAAGCCCGGGACTAGCGGGTGCACCAAGTACCCCGAGACGGGGCGCTCAGCAGCCAGCCGCAGGCTGGTCTGTTGCAGCGGCCAATGGTGTTGCGGCGTGCAGCAGATGCCGATCGCTCGGGTCACCAGTGAAACTGGCAGACCAGCGAAGCGTCTACGGTTAATTAACCTAGGGCTTACAAAAAGTTAGCTTGTATTCACAGGAGGCCGTGTCAGAATAGTGACGGTTGTGTTTGAGGGCACAACATTTTCCCGAAGTTCCTGGCTGCGGCTAACGGATGTCGCGGCACGACGGAGTGCTGCTTGGACCACACCTCGACCCTGACCGGATTGCACCAGGCCCTCGCTGGCAGCCGCACCGCCGGCGGCCTTGACGTCGTCTACACCAAGCTCGCCGTCGACCTGCAGAACCTGCCCCAGGATGATCCGGCCAGTGCCCTGAAGCGCTGCGTCGAAACCTTGCGCGATGCCGTGCAGTGCGACGCCGCGTGTTTTGCGTTGCTGGACGACACGGGCACGGAATTGGAGTCTGTCTACGCGGCGCGTTCCACGTTTTCACCGTGCAACCCCGAGGTGCTCAAGGGCACGTCCCTGGACGAGTTGCCCTGGCTACAGTCGGGTCTGGAGCACCTGCGCCTGCACGGCATTGCCGACACGGCTGCGCCCGGGCCAGCGCAGCAGGCCGATGCCGCGCGCCTCGCCGAGCTGCGCATGGGCGCCTTTCTCGCTGTCGGCTTTCACGCACGCGGGCGCCCGGCGGGCTTCCTCGCTTTTTGTTACGGCCAGCCCCAGGCCGCCTGGAGCGTCGATCACCAGCTGCTATTGAAATTGCTGGGCTCCAGCTTCGCCGCCGGCCTGACCCGGTTGCGCGACGAGTTCAGCCTGCAGCTGCTCGAGGAGCGCGAGGAAATCATGATCCGCACGGCCAATGACGGCACGTGGGACTTCGATGCAATTAACAACATCATGGTGTTCTCGCCACGCTGGAAAGCCATCATGGGCTACACCGATGAGGCGCTGGCGGAGGCGCCCCCGGACTGGCGCCAGCTGGTGCATCCGGACGACCTCGCACGGGTGCAGGCAAAACTGCGCGATCACCTGGCCGGCAAGCGGGAAATCTTCGAAAGTGTGCACCGCATGTGCCGACGTGACGGGCGGCGTGCTGGTATTCCACGACGTGAGCGAAGCCCGCGAACTGAACCGCAAGCTCAGCTATCACGCCAGTCATGACATCCTGACCGGGCTGGTGAACCGGCGCGAGTTCGAAAGCCGGCTGGAGCGCTCCCTGAAGAGCGCCAAGGCGCGAGAGACCTCCTACGCGCTGTGCTACATCGACCTCGATCAGTTCAAGATCGTCAACGACTCTTGCGGGCACAATGCCGGAGATGCGCTGCTGAGCCAGCTCGGCGCGCTGCTGAAAGGCAAGATCCGCTGGCGCGACACGCTGGCCAGGCTGGGTGGTGACGAGTTTGGCCTGCTGCTGGAAAGCTGCAGCCTCGACGAGGCCGTCCGAATGGCCGACAAGCTGCGCGAGGCCATCGGTGAACACCGGTTCAGCTGGGACGACCGCAGCTTCCAATTGGGTGCCAGCATTGGTGTAGTGCCCGTGTCACCGGAGACGGAAGACGTGGCGGCCCTGCTGTCGGCGGCAGACAGCGCGTGCCAGGCGGCCAAGGAAGCTGGTCGCAACCGCATCTACAGCTACCAGGAAAATGATATTGACCTGATGCGCCGACGCCGTGAAATGCAGTGGGCGGCCCGCATCAGTAACGCGCTGGAAGAAAACCGCTTCGAGTTGTTCCGCCAGACCATCCTGCCGCTGCAGGGGCAGGACGAGGGAGCTCACTACGAGCTGTTGCTCAGGATGCGTGACGAGAACGGCAAGCTGGTGTCGCCGGAATTGTTCATTGCGGCTGCCGAGCGTTACGGCATTACCCCCAACATCGACCGCTGGGTTGTGAATCAGGCCTTCCGCTGGCTGGTTTCGGAGGCGGACGAGCGCGAGCGCCTCAGCCTTTGTTCGATCAACCTGTCGGGGCAGAGCCTGACGGACGACGGTTTTCTGCCCTTTGTTGTAGATCAGTTCCAGACCAGCGGGCTGGACGCCACCAAGATCTGTTTCGAGATTACGGAAACGGCAGCGATTGCCAGCTATGCCCAGGCCAGCCGGTTCATCAATGCGCTGAAAGAGCTGGGCTGCAATTTCGCGCTGGACGACTTTGGCACCGGGCTGTCGTCATTCGGCTACCTGAAGCACTTCCCGGTGGATTACCTGAAAATTGACGGTAGCTTTGTGAAAGAGATTCTGCACGATCCCATCGACCGGGAAATGGTGCGTTCCATCAACGAGATCGGTCACCTGACGGGCAAGCAGACCATTGCCGAGTTTGCCGAGAACGAGGAGATCATCACCATGCTGAAAGGCATGGGTATCGACTACGCCCAGGGTTACGGAGTGTCCGAACCGCAGCGCGTGCTAATGGCGGCCGTCAACGCCTGACCGGGGACATCGGGACATCGGGGCGCCGGTCAGGCGCCCCGTCCCGCTTACTCGGCCTTGAACTCTTCGTGGCAGCCCTTGCAGCTGCCCCCGAGTGCAACAAAAGCTTTCTTGGCCGCTGCTTCGTTTTCCGCCGCAGCGGCTGCGTAGTTGCTGGCGGCTTCGCCGAGCTTGACGGCCTTCATCTCGAACTCCGCCTGGTTCATCCAGATCGCGTCCAGTGCTTCCGTCTTCACGTCCGATCCGGAGGTATCCCGCGCAAAAGCGTCACTGATCATGCCGGCCAGCGCAGCCAGCCGTTGGCCGTGAATCTCGGCCTGCGCCTGGTCGTAGGGTTGCTTGCCCGTCGACATTGCCGCCACGGTCTTCATGTTCCACCCCATCAATTCCATCAACGCATGCCGGATGTGGGCGGCTTCTTCGTCGGGGTTCTCATCTGCCGCGATGCCTGGTCCGGGGCATACCAGGCAGAGGGCGACAGCGAGTGTTTTCCAGGCTTGGGTCATGCGTGAGTCTCCAGTGCTTGCGTCAGGAGGGCGATAGTGTCGAGCGTGCTGGCGCGGTGTCAAATGCCGCTCATGGCCGGTGTCCGGGCAATGGACGGCTCGGGGGCGCTTTACGGCAGCGCGGTTTCCAGCACCAGGTCGACCTGCACCGTGACTTCATTACCCACCCACTCGGTGTTGGCCCACTGTCCCTGGCCGACGCCAAATTCCAGCCGCCGGATCAGCGTCTTGCCCGCGAAGCGCAGCCGGCCGTCTGGCAGTTGCTCGAGGGTAAAGGCGAGGGTCACGGGCCGGGTCTGATCCCGCATCCTCAGCAGGCCATCCGCCATGTAGCCGGTATCGGCTTTCTGTATCCGCTCCGTGACGAAGCGCGCCGTGTCGCCCGAGGATCGGGTTGGCCGGATCGAGATCAAAAGCCGTGGTGAACTTGCTGAACACGCCCTCAAACTCTGCGCCCTGCTGGACGGCGCTGAATTTGACGGTGCTGTCGGCGGCCACCGCCATCCAGTTCTCCGCCAGGGCCCCTGTATTGCACAGGATGGCCCCGAGCAGTGCGGCGAAACCGGTTCTTGTCATGCTCGTCTCCTGCTGGACAGGCCCGGCAGCATCGCCCCCAGGACGCCGTCGCGCAATACAAACTGGTGATACAGGGCTGCACCCGCGTGCAGCGTGAACGCAGTGGCCAGTATGTAGGCAAGTATCCGGTGCATAAGTTCCAGCGTCTCGTGCAGCTCACGGTTGGGGGCCACCAGGTCGGGCAGCGTGAACCAGCCGTACAGGCTGACGGGAAAATTCGCGGCTGAAGAGCTGAGCCAGCCGGTCAGGGGCATGGCGAAGACGACCAGGTACAGCAGCCAGTGTGTCAGGCGCGCCAGGCGTTGCTGGTTGCTGCTCAGGCTTGCCGGCAACGACGGGGGCGGGTGAATCCACCGCCATGCCAGGCGCGCCGCAGACAGCGTGAAGATCGTGATACCGATGGACTTGTGCAACGCGTAGCTCTCGAGCTTATCTGGGCTGAGCGGCAGGTCGATCATGTAGTAGGCCAGCGGAATCTGGAACAGAATCAGGCCTGCGATCGTCCAGTGGAACAGTTTCGCAAGCTTCGAGTAGCGACGGTCGGCAATCTGTTCGGGCATGTCGGTTGCGGTTCTCAGTCCTTGAAGCGGAAACGCATGGACAGATCCACGGCATGCACGTTTTTTGTGAGTGCACCAACGGAAATGAAGTCGACACCGGTTTCTGCCACTGAGCGTATATTCGCCAGCGTGATGCCCCCGGATGCCTCCAGCTGCACGCCGGGCGCCGTCGCCGCGCGCTTTGCCACCGCGTCGCGCAGAGCATCGACGCTGAAATTGTCCAGCAGCAGCCGGTCAGCGCCGGTCTGCAGGGCTTCGTCCATCTGTTCCAGCCGTTCCACTTCAATTTCCACCATGACCCCGGCGGCGCGGGCAGATGTGGCGGCGGCAGCAATGCTGCCGGCTGCCGTGATGTGGTTTTCCTTGATCAGAATGGCATCGAACAGGCCGATGCGATGGTTGCAGCCCCCGCCGCACCTGACTGCGTATTTCTGCGCCAGGCGCAGACCTGGCAACGTCTTGCGCGTGTCCAGGATCGTGGCGCCGGTGCCGGCCACCGCATCGACGTACTCCCGCGCGGTCGTAGCGGTGCCAGACAGGGTTTGCAGAAAGTTGAGGGCCGTCCGTTCTGCTGTCAACAGGCTGCGCGCCGGACCGCTGGCCCGGCAAAGCAGCGCATCGGGCGCCACTCGCTGCGCTTCGTCGATCTCCCAGTGAACCCGGATAGCCGGGGCGACTTGCGCAAATACGCGCTCCACCCACGCCTGCCCGCAGATCACAGCAGCCTGCCGGGCGAAAATGTCGGCCTCTGCCGTTTGCGTGGCCGGGACCAGTGCCGCGGTCAGGTCACCGTTGCCCAGGTCTTCACGCAGCGCGCCCGCGACCTGCTCGTCGATGTCCGCCGGCAGCGCAATGTGTTGGGCATCAGGCATTCAGTCGAGCCTTTGGGCGCGGTCTGAAAACGCAACGGGGGCTGTCACTCGTGTAACAGCCCCCGCGCGTGGACCGGCTGCCGTCGAGCAGCGCATGTATCTGCGGCTACTTGCGACTTAGAGGAAAAAGCCGTGGTGTGCGCCCACCATGCTCATCAGCATGGGAATCGACAGCATGGTATTGGTGCGGGAAGCCATCAGCGCCGTGCTCTTCGCCTTCGCGATTTCATCGGCCCCGGCCTCGACCAGGCCCAGCACCTTCTTCTGGTTGGGCCAGATCAGGATCCAGACGTTGAACAGCATGATCGTGCCCATCCAGGCGCCGATGCCGATCGTCAGGCCGTAGGTACCGCTCAGCGTGAAGGCATTGAGGAACTCGCCTTTCTCCAGCAGGTAAGTAGCACCGGTCAGCCAGGTAAGCAGCGCTGCCCAACGAAACCACAGCAGCGCCCGGGGTGCGACGTACTTGGTAATGCCGGCCCCGCCGGGACCGCCCTCGTCGGCCGCCGCCGCGGCCAGCGCCTGCACCTGCACGAAGTTGAAGTAGTACAGCAGCCCGATCCACGTAATGCCGACAATCACGTGGGCCCAGATCACGATGCGGGCGCTGTCCGGGCCGGTGAGGTCTGTCGCCAGCGCGATGACCACGGCGATGACTAGACCGGAAATAATCGTGCCCCAGGCACTCTTCAGTGGATTCATGAAACTTACCCCGTGAGTCAACCAGTTCCGCGTCGCCCAACCATATCGTGCCGATCGCGCGCCCCTTTCAGAGGCGAGAGAGCATAGGCGAGGTGCACCCGTTATTCAATTGGGTGACGGGCTGCGTGCTATGCGTGGCGAGCCCTTCATGCGCCCTGGGAGGCTTCATAGTAGGGCCGGAATCGGTTCACGATAATGCAGAACAGGTCGGCCGTCTGCTCGGCGTCGTATGCGGCCGAGTGGGCTGCGTCCGAGTCCCACGGCAGGCCCACGGCGGCCACCGCGCGCGACAGGACCGTCTGGCCCAGCGCCACCCCGCCCAGGGTGGCCGTGTCGAAGATGCTAAAGGGGTGGAAAGGGTTGCGCTTGATCCCGGTTCTCGCCACCGCCTCGTTCAGGAAATTCAGGTCGAACTGGGCGTTGTGGCCCACGAGGATCGCGCGGCGGCATTCCGTGGCCCGCAGCTCGGCGCGCACGTCGCGGAAGACCCGCTGCAGCGCGTCCCGCTCGGCGATGGCCGGGCGCAGGGGGTGGTGCGGGTCGATGCCGTTGACCTGCAGGGCTGCTGCTTCAATATTCGCGCCGTTGAACGGTGTGACGTGATAGCGCACCGTGTCCGCCCGGCTGATTTCCCCGGCGTCGTTCATGCGCAGGGTGACTGCGGCAATTTCCAGCAACGCATCTGTCTGGTGATTGAAGCCACCGGTCTCCACGTCTACGACTACGGGCAGAAAGCCCCGAAAACGCTGAGAGATGAGCGACGCGTCCGTATCGCTCATTCCTGGTCCCGCAGGAATTCCAGGGTCCACCGCACGCCAAAACCCGTCGCGCCGCCCGGCACCTGGCCGAGGCCCTCCTTGCGACTCGCTGCGCTGAGGTCCATGTGCACCCAGTCGCAGGCATCCGGCACGAAGCGTTTCAGGAAACGGGCGGCGAGAATGTGATCGCCGCTCCCTTCCGTGGAGCACTGCAGGACGTCGGCGACTTTCGACTTCAACGCATCGTCGTAGTCCGCGTCCAGGGGGAAGGGCCAGACCCGCTCGCCGCTGCGGTGCCCGGCGGCAACCAGGGCTGGGTGCAGCTTGTCGCGATTGGCGAATACACCGCTGTAACGTTCCGTGAGGGCGTGCACGCAGGCCCCGGTCAGCGTTGCATAGTCGAGGATCAGGCCAGGCTTTTCACGCCCGGCCAGGGCCAGCGTGTCGGCCAGCACCAGGCGACCCTCGGCGTCGGTGTGAATCACTTCAATGGTTACGCCGTTGCTGGCGGTAATGACATCCCTGGGTTTGTACGCGGCGGCGCTGATGCGGTTTTCCGTGATGGCGAGCCAGCAGTCCACCTGCCGGGGGTATTCCAGCTCTGTCAGGGCCTGCAGGGTGGCCAGTGCCACCGCGCTGCCGGCCATGTCTTCATGCATGTCGAGCATGGATTTGTGCGGCTTCAGGTTATTGCCGCCGGTATCGAACAGGATGCCCTTGCCGACCAGGGCCAGCGGCTGGGCTTTCGCCGGCGTGCCGGGCTGGTAGCGCAGGTGCAGGATGCCGGCGTCTCGCGAAGCGTTGCCCTGGCAGACAGCGAGAAAGGCGCCGGCACCTGCTTTGCGCAGCTGGCTTTCACCCAGCCAGCGTGTTTTCCAGCCGTATTCCCGTGCGAGTTCTGTCGCGAGTGCTTTATAGGCCGGCGCATCGAGCTGGTTCGGCGGCAGCGCGGTCAGCCAGCGCGCGAGATTCTGGGCCCGGGCGGCGATTTCCGTATCAGCCAGCTCAAGCCGCTCAGGCAGGCCCAGCAGGCGAATGCGTCTCAAGCCCTTGTCGCCGGCGGACTTGCTCTTGAACCGGGGCATCCTGAAGGCGTGGGCATGGGCTGCCAGCAGCAGGGCCTCGGCCATGGCCTGCGCGAGCTCGGCCTTGAGACCGGGCAGGAGCACGGCAAGACTGCGCGGCTGGTCTGCCAGGGCCGACGCAATCAGTTCGCCGGCAAGGCTGAGCAGTTCAAACCGCGACGGCTCGCCTGCCGGTGCGCGGCGCACGCTGAGGCCGGTGCCGCGCTTGTTATCCAGTCGTCCCCGGACCACCGCATCGGCGCTGGCCCGGCGGGCAGCCGCCCGCAGCTGGGCGCTGCCGGGCACCCGGTTCCAGTCACTTGCCCGCGGTTTGGAGGGCAATACCATCACGGCATGATCCACGCCGGCGAGCGCAGCTTTGGAAATTCGTCCCAGGCTTTGACTAAGACGTGGAAATTCCGGTGCTGGCAGGAGTTTTGTCATGGGTTTACGGCTTGACCGGTCTTGGCTGGACGCCGATCATACCGGGCTTTAGCAGACATGGCGGCGCTCGCGCCGGGATCGCTAGCAGCTCGCGCTGGCCCCGCGGTCCCGGGAACGGAGGCGCGGCAGGCTTGCCCGGTCAGGCGGCAGCACTGCGCGAACAACAACCGGAAGCAACGTGGCCGAATTCAACCGTTTCGACGATATCGACCCTCAGGAAACCCAGGAGTGGATCGAGTCGATGGAGTCTGTGCTGCAGGCCCATGGGACGGACCGGGCGCACTTCCTGCTGAACAGCATGATTGACCACGCGCGGCGGTCCGGCGCCTACCTGCCTTACAGCGCAACCACCGCCTATCTGAATACGATCCCCGTTCACCAGCAGCCGGAGTATCCCGGCGACCGTGCGCTGGAGCGCCGCATCGAGGCCTACATACGCTGGAACGCGATGGCGATGGTGGTTCAGGCCAACCGGCGCAGCGCCGAGTACGGCGGCCATATCGCCAGCTATGCCTCCGCTGCGGCTCTGTACGAGGTGGGCTTCAATCATTTCTGGCGGGCCCCGACCGCAGAGCAGGGCGGCGACATGGTCTTCATTCAGGGTCATTCATCGCCCGGCATCTATGCCCGCGCCTACCTGGAAGGGCGGCTGACGGAAAATCAGCTGAATCACTTCCGCCAGGAGGTGGCGGGCAAAGGCGACGGGCTCACGTCTTATCCCCACCCGTGGCTGATGCCGGATTTCTGGCAGTTTCCGACGGTTTCCATGGGCCTCGGGCCGATGATGGCCATCTACCAGGCGCGCTTCATGCGCTACATGGAGCACCGTGGCCTGGCCGAACCCAGCGACCGCAAGATCTGGTGCTTCCTTGGCGATGGCGAAATGGACGAGCCGGAATCCATGGGCGCCCTGACCATGCCGGTGAGCGAGAAACTCGATAACCTGGTTTTCGTGATCAACTGCAATTTGCAGCGGCTGGACGGTCCGGTGCGGGGCAACGGCAAGATCATCCAGGAACTCGAGGCCGCTTTCCGCGGCGCCGGCTGGGCCGTGATCAAGGTGCTCTGGGGCAGCAACTGGGACCCGCTGCTCGGGCGCGACGACGGCGGTTACCTGCAGCGCGTCATGGAAGAATGTGTCGACGGTGAGTACCAGAACTTCAAGGCACTGGGCGGTGCCTACGTGCGCGAGCATTTCTTCGGTCGCTACCCGCAGCTGAAAGAAATGGTCGTGAACATGTCCGACGAGGAAATCTGGCGGCTGAAGCGCGGCGGTCTGGATACCATCAAGGTGCATGCCGCGTACCATCGTGCCGTGAACCACAAAGGCCGGCCGGTGGTGATCCTGGCGAAGACCGTCAAGGGTTTCGGTCTGGGCGAACTCGCCGAAGGCAAGATGACGGCGCACCAGGCCAAGAAGCTGGACGTCGAAGACCTGAAGGCCTTTCGCGACCGTTTCAATATCCCGATCTCCGATGAAGACATCGATAAGGTGCCGTATTACCGGCCGGCCGAAGACAGTGAGGAGCTGCGCTACATGCGCGCGCGCCGCGAGGCGCTGGGCGGGTTTCTGCCGGTGCGTATCGCCGACGCGCCGGCGCTGAAAGCCCCGCCTCTGGAGTCTTTCAAGACGCAACTGGAAGGCACCGGCGAGCGCGCAATCTCTACCACGATGGCGCTGGTGCGGATTCTGACGACCCTGGTGCGCGACAAGAACATTGGCAAGCACGTGGTGCCCATCGTGCCGGACGAGGCGCGCACCTTCGGCATGGAAGGTATGTTCCGCCAGATTGGCATCTACTCGTCCATGGGCCAGCTGTATACGCCGGTGGATCGCGAGCAGCTCATGTACTACCGCGAGGACAAGGGCGGCCAGATCCTGCAGGAAGGCATCAACGAGGCCGGCGCCTTGTGTTCCTGGATCGCCGCGGGCACGGCTTACGCAAACCACGGCGTGCAGATGATTCCGTTCTACATCTTTTACTCGATGTTTGGATTTCAGCGTGTTGGCGATTTCATCTGGGCAGGCGGTGACATGCAGGCGCGCGGATTTCTGATTGGTGGCACCGCCGGCCGCACGACCCTGGCCGGCGAGGGTCTGCAGCACCAGGATGGCCATAGCCACCTGCTGGCTTCCACCGTGCCGAACTGCCGCGCCTACGATCCGGCCTACGGCTACGAACTCGCTGTGATCATCCAGGACGGTCTGCGCCGCATGATCGAGAAGCAGGAGCGTGTCTTCTATTACATCACCACGATGAACGAGGCCTACGCGCAGCCAGCCATGCCCAGGGGTGCGGAAGGCGGGATACTCAAGGGCATGTACCCTCTCAGCACCGGTGGACGCGGGAAGATTCGCGTGCAGTTGCTCGGCGCCGGGACGATTCTCGGCGAGGTCCGTGCTGCCGCTGAGATTCTCGAAGCTGACTACGGCGTCCCGGCCGATGTCTGGAGCGTGACCAGCTTTAACGAACTGCGCCGCGATGGCCTGGCGTGCGAACGCTGGAACCTGATGCACCCCGAGCAGACGCCGCGAAAAGCCTATGTGACGCAGCTGCTCGGTGATCAGGAGGGGCCGTTCGTCGTTGCGACGGACTATATGAAGTCATTGGCCGACCAGATTCGCCAGTGGATTCCCGGCCGTTACCGGGTGCTGGGTACAGACGGTTACGGGCGCAGCGATTCGCGCAAGGCGCTGCGGGATTTCTTCGAGGTCGACCGGCGCCACGTAGTCGTCGCGGCGTTGAAGTCACTGGCGGAAGAGGGATCGGTCGACGCGGGTACTGTCACTGATGCGATGACCAAGTTGGCCATCGATCCGGAACAGCCGGATCCCGTGACCCGTTGAGACGAGGAGCGACGCGCTGAATGAGTAGCCGCCAGGAAGTTCGAATCCCCGACCTGGGAGACTTCGACGATGTGGAAGTCGTCGAGGTGCACGTGAAGGCCGGCGACCAGGTCCAGGTGGAAGATCCGCTGATTACGCTGGAGACCGACAAGGCCGCGATGGAGGTGCCCGCGCCGGTAGCCGGTACGGTGGCCGAGGTGAGCGTAGCCGCAGGCGCACGGGTGTCGGAGGGACACGTTATCGCGGTGCTCGAGCTTGCCGACGCGCCTGCCGAGGCAGCGCCGCCACCGGCAGCCGAAGCCCCGCCGGCAACCGCGTCAGCATCCGCAGGCCCGGCAGCGACATCGGGGCTTGCAGCGACGGCCGGGCCGCAACCGGTTCGGGTGCCGGACCTGGGCGACTTCGACGCCGCCGATATCACCGAAGTGCATGTCCAGGTTGGAGACGTGATCGCGGTGGACGACCCGCTGATTACGCTGGAGACGGACAAGGCCGCGATGGATGTGCCGTCGCCGGTAGCGGGCAAGGTCACGTCGGTGGCGGCGACGGCCGGTGGTCAGATTGCCGCCGGTGGGCTCATTGCGGAGGTGCAGGTGGCGGCAGGCGAGACGCTAGCCGCCGACGACACTGCGACCCTCAAACCGGCTTTCGACACATCATCGCCAGCCGGAGGGGCCGAGCCGGCCCAGCCCGCTGCAAGGCCATCGCCTGCGCCGCCCCAGCCCTCGCCAGCGGCCGCGGGTGGCCTGCCGCCCATTAACGAAGCGACTTTCGGCAAAGCTCATGCCAGTCCCGCGGTACGCAAATTAGCCCGCGAGCTGGGCGTGGACCTGGGGCAGGTGAAGGGCCGTGGCGAAAAGGGCCGGGTGCTGCAGGACGATATCAAGGCCTTCGTGAAAGCCGTGCTGTCCGGCCAGACCGCGGCCCCCGCCGGCGGCGCACTGCCGGCCGTGCCCGTGGTGGACTTTGCCAAGTTTGGGGAGATCGAGGTCAAGCCCCTCGGCCGCATTCAGAAGATCTCCGGCCCGCGACTGCAGGCGAGCTGGCTGAACTACCCGCATGTCACGCAGTTCGACGAGGCGGACATCACGGACATTGAAGTACGGCGCAAGAAGCTGAAAGAGGCCGCGGCCGCCAACGATGTCAGGCTCACGCCCCTGGCCTTCATCATCAAAGCCGTGGTCATTGCGCTGAAGGAATTCCCGCAATTCAACACCTCCATGGCGGAAGATCAGAAGAGCCTGGTCTGGAAGCATTACTTCCACATAGGCTTTGCCGCCGATACGCCGAACGGCCTGGTCGTGCCGGTAATTCGCGACGCGGATCTGAAAGACGTCATGAGCATCGCGCAGGAGCTGGGCACGCTGAGCGAGAAGGCGCGGGAAGGCAAGATCACCGCAAACGAGATGCAGGGCGGGACCTTCACCGTGTCCAGCCTCGGCGGTATCGGCGGCACGCACTTCACGCCCATCATCAATGCGCCGGAAGTCGCGATCCTGGGTGTCGGACGTTCGGACTACCGGCCGGTGTACCAGGAAGGCGAGTTTGTACCCCGCCTGATTCTGCCGCTGTCCCTGTCTTATGATCACCGGGTCATCGACGGCGCCACCGGCGTGCGTTTCACCACCTATCTGCGCAGTGTCCTGGCCGACGCAGACCGAGTCCTGCTGGGCAGCTGAG
Organism: uncultured Gammaproteobacteria bacterium; assembly: GCA_947258805.1. Next base: position 13,910 of record CAMYJV010000075.1, read on the forward strand.
GCAAGGATATGAATGCGCCCCAGGACATCTTCGTTCCCGACCTCGGCGAGTTTGAGGATGTCGAGATCATCGAAGTCCACGCGCAGGCGGGCGACACGGTGGCCGCCGAAGACCCGCTGATTACGCTGGAGAGCGACAAGGCGGCGATGGAAGTGCCGTCGCCGGTGGCTGGCAACGTGACGGAAATACTGGTGGCAGTGGGTGACAAGGTATCAACCGGCGCCCTCATTGCGCGAGTGGTGGCCAGTGAGGCCGCTGCCGCGGGTGCGCCGGCAGAGACTGCAGAAGCGCCGGCAGACACGCCCGCCGCGCCGGCGCCGGCCGTCGCGGTCGGCTACGACGGCAAGGTGGACCAGGAAGCGGAAGTCGTCGTGCTCGGCGCCGGGCCGGGCGGCTACACGGCAGCGTTTCGCGCCGCCGACCTGGGACTGAAAGTCACGCTGGTAGAGCGCTGGCCGATGCTGGGTGGGGTCTGCCTCAACGTGGGCTGCATTCCGTCCAAGGCTCTGCTGCACGCCGCGCGCGTCATCGAAGAAACGGAAGAGATGGCCGATTGTGGCATCCGTTTCGGGACGCCTGAGATCGACAGGGACGCGCTGCGCGCCTGGAAAGACAAAGTCGTCAACCGGTTGGTGGGAGGCCTGTCCAGCCTCGCCAAACAGCGCGCAGTGAATGTGTTGCAGGGCGAGGGCCGTTTCCTGTCACCGCATCACCTGCAGGTGACCGGCGAGCAGGGCGATGCGGTCATCGCGTTTCGCCAGTGCATCATTGCCGCGGGTTCCGAAGTGGCGATGCTGCCGAACCTTCCGGACGATCCGCGGATCATCGATTCCACCGGCGCCTTGGAACTGCGCGACCTGCCCGAACGGATGCTGGTGGTCGGCGGCGGCATCATTGGCCTGGAGATGGCCTGCGTGTATGACGCGCTGGGCGTGAAGATGTCCGTGGTAGAGCTCACTGACCAGCTGATGCCCGGTGTCGACAAAGACCTGCTGCGGCCTTTCGAAAAGCGCATTCGCAGCCGCTATGAAGCCATCATGCTGAAGACCTCCGTCACCCGGCTTGAGGCCGTCGCCGATGGTATCCGGGTGCACTTCGACGGCGAGCAGGGACCGGACGGGCCACAGACCTATGGCCTGGTGCTGGTGGCCGTGGGCCGCAAGCCCAACGGCGCCGTGATCGACGCAGCCAAGGCCGGCGTGACCGTGGACGAGCGCGGCTTCATCCCCGTGGACCGCCAGCAGCGCACGAACGTGGCACACATATTTGCGATTGGCGACATCGTTGGCCAGCCGATGCTGGCCCACAAGGCCACCCATGAAGCGAAGGTGGCGGCGGAGGTGGCCGCGGGGGAAAAGCGCTTTTTCGACGCGCGCGTGATTCCGTCCGTGGCCTATACCGACCCGGAGATCGCCTGGATTGGCGTTACCGAGACCGAAGCAAAAGCGCAGGGGCTGAAGTACGGCAAGGGGTCTTTTCCGTGGGCGGCCAGTGGACGCGCGCTGGCGCTGAACCGGGATGAAGGCCTGACCAAGATTCTGTTCGACGATACGTCGGGTCGGATCATTGGTGGCGGCATAGTTGGCCCGAATGCCGGTGACCTGATTGCCGAACTCGGTCTGGCTATCGAGATGGGCTGCGACGCGGAAGACGTGGGCTTGACGATACACCCCCACCCGACCCTGTCGGAGACGGTGGCCATGGCGGCCGAGGCTTTCGACGGTACCCTGACGGACCTTTACTTGCCGAAAAAGAAGCGACGGGCCTGAGCTCTCGTCCGGCGCTGCGTCAGCCGTGATCGGCGGCGGGATCAGGACACGTGTAGTCCGGGCTTCTGCATCAGGTCAATGAACTGAAACTGCGTGTCGCCGATCTCCACGACATCCTGATCGTGCAGTTCGCCGGCATGGACAGCCTTGTTGTTGATCAGGATACCGTTCTTGCTGCCCAGGTCTTCGATCGTGACCATGTTTTCGTCCATCACAATGCGGGCGTGCTGGCGGCTGATCCATTTTTGCCGCACCTGGATGTCAGCGTCCGGCGAACGGCCAATCGTCATAGTGTCCTTATACAGCGGGTAGCGTACTTTTTTCTGGCCGAGAATTGCCACCATTAACCTGCGAACGCCCGCGCTGCCGGTATCGTCACTTGAGGGCGATGCGCTGGCAGAGATCTGTTCGTCCAGGCGCTGCACGCTGGCGTTGATCTTGTTCACCATCGCGACGTTCCGGTCCAGCGAACGCAGGGCGGCGTTGCTGGCTTCCAGCTCGTGCTCGAGTTCTGAGCTGCGCTGCAATCTGGCCTCGAGATCGATCGCGGTCGTTCTTCGCGGTCGTTCTCCGGTAGTCGCTGAACTCCAGCTCCACCTGGTCCAGCGAGGTGCTCAGCCGATCACGCTCTGACTCCAGCTGGTCCTGTTCCCTCACCACGCCGGCAAGCTGCGTTTCAGCAGCCTGGGCTGCATCGCAAATCTGCTGGAGCTTCACGTGTTCTGCTTCCAGCTCCGCCTGCAACCCGGTGATCTGAGATTCGCTGTCAGTCAGGCGCAGCTTCATCCCATTCGCATCTTCAACGGCTGAGTCCAGCGCTTCGCGCATCGATTCGACTTCAAGGGCTGCTTGAGCCTTCGTCTCGTCCTTGGCCCGTTCGGTATCAAGGCGCAGTTCCTCCAGCTCGGATCGGAGGCGCGAGCGTTCATTGCGGGCCTCCTCCAGTTCCGTCGAGTATTTTTCGACCTCGATTGTCAGGTCAGTGCCCACCTGCTCGGCAGCCTGGACTTCCTGGCGCAGCGTTTCGATGTCGGACGCTCGTTCCGCCAGGCGATCCTGCAGTTTCTGGTTGGCCAGCTCGTGCTCTACACGGCGCCCGTCCAATTCCGAACAGCGATTCTGCAGCTGTACGATCTCCGCGGCGAGCTCAGTGTTTTGGCCTGCTGTGCGACTGACTTCTTTGATCTTGTCCTGCAGGGTGCGTTCCATACCCGACAATGCGTCCCGATATTGCTCGAGATCTGCGGTCTGTTGTATCCATTCCTGTTTTCGCCGGTCGATATATGACTCGAGGTCGGTGATGGTGACTTTGAGTTCTGCAATCGTAGCTTTCAGGCCATTGACCTGCTCCCGGGAATCCGAGAATTCCTCACGCTGCGCATCGAGCTGATCCTGAATTGACTGCGCCCTTTGCCGGGCGGCGTTCAGTTCCGCCTGCAGGTCTGCCAGTTTTGATTCGCCGTCGGCAAGCTGCTTGTCCTTGGCGGACAGCTTATCGGCGTCCTGAGCAGCAGCTGCCAGCATGGTCTCGAGGCGGCCGCTCTGCAATTCGATTTTCGCCAGCAGGTCTTGTTCGCGAATCTGAGCTTCATCGAGCTCGGCCTGCTGGGCCTTGAAGGCTGCTACTTGAATCGAGCGATCTTCTTCGAGCCGCGCAATTTCCATGTCCCGGTTTGCCAGTTCGCCCTCGACGATCGCCCAGCGGCTATGCAATTCCTGGATGTCGTCCTCCAGGCGTTGCAGTGACGTCAGCGCAATGCCACCAACGGAGGCATCTTCAGGCGCAACTTCGAGGGCGGCGAAGGTGCCGGTTTCATCGGTTTCCGGCGCGAGATCGTCGTCGGCTTCGGCGCCGTCGATGACTGTAACAGCCTTGGTCGGCAGCACTTCCTCGTCACTGGATTCGCCGTCGTTCTTGGCCGTCGCTGCGGCGACGGTCCCGTTGGCTCGGGGACGCCTCGATTTGGCAGTTCGCTTGCGTGTCATATCCCTGTCTCTATTCTTATTGTTTTTTAATCGACAGTGAATTGCCGGTCTTGGGCAGGCCGGTTACCCCCCGACTATACGTCACCAAATCGGCTTGATGGGCGGCCATCGACATAATGTCTGTGTCGCTATATTTGTCGATCACTGTCTCCACGGCGCCTATCACCGTGGAGCATGTGCACGACGTGCACAATTGCTGTCCTGGTGCCGACGCCGAGTTTCGCGCGAACGGACTTGAGATAGGCGCGGATAGTTTCCACGCTAAGATTCAGCAAGCGGGCAATTTCCTTGTCACTGGCGCCAGTCATCAACGCCTTGAGCACATCAACTTCACGCTTCGACAGGCGCCATTTTTTCTCTACTAACTGGAAATCAACCCCGTCGGAGAGCGGTTTTACGATGGGTTCCACGAGGGCGGCATATTTATCCGCCATCACGTCGGCCATGGGGCCTTCAATGGGCCCATGCAATGGGAAAAGCTTCAGGCTATAGAATTCGTTCTCGAGAAATACCAATGCGCAGCGCTCACCTGGTCTGTCGATGATTAGTTGCCGGGCGATATTGGTGCCCTGCAATTCCGAATGGAACAGGCTGCGGGCTTCCGCCAGCGCCTGGCCCAGCAAGCGGTGATCGTGAGCTACGGCGTCATCTGGCACGGATGAGGATAAAAGTTCACCCTCATGATCGATGACGAGTAGCAGCGGGAGACGCCGCTGGCGCAGAATGTCACTGAGCTTGAAGTGATAGCGTTCGTCGGCCTTTTGGAGGTCGGCTGACTGCAGTGTTGGTTTGTCGGCTCGATCTGAGACCATGCCTTTTCCCTGTAGCTGTCTTCTTGTTTGAGGCTTCGTGATCGCGTTGTTCTCTCGGGCATTTTTCTGCCACTAAACGCGCGACTCGAATGCGACTGTTTTTGCGGTCTGGTAAGCCGGAACCGTCGGCAGTTCTGACCAAAGATTCAGTCACTGCTTCATTTGCAGACAAATATGCGGATTTGTTGCGCAGAGTGCAAGGTAACAGACCGCACGCATTGTTTTTGTTCGCCCTGTACCCGAAGCTGGCTATGTCGACGGCCCGGCTGGAATTGAGCAGGCGACATAAGCTCGGCTGCGGAAACTATCCGCAGGTTCGAAATTGCTGACGGGCCGGCGGCGCCAAATGCGGATCCGGCGGATCCCTGGCGCGAAGACACGTTCCCCGCAGTTGTGTCAGGCCGCGGTGGTCAGGACTTGGTCTTGGGCCGGTATTCGCAAAGATCTGCGATCACACATTGCGGGCAGTCGGGCTTGCGTGCCTTGCACACGTAACGGCCGTGCAGGATCAACCAGTGATGGGCATCCTTCTTGAACTCGTCTGCCGTGAACTTCAGCAGGCGTTTTTCCACTGCCAGTGGTGTCGAGCCCGGTGCGAGGCCGGTGCGGTTCGATACGCGGAATATGTGCGTGTCGACCGCGATGGTGGGTTCACCGAAAGCGGTGTTCAGAATAACGTTGGCCGTTTTGCGGCCGACCCCCGGCAGCTTCTCCAGCGCTTCGCGGGTGCGTGGGACCTCACCGTCGTGTTCGTCGATCAGGATCCGGCAGGTCTTGATGATGTTGGCGGCTTTGCTGTTGAACAAGCCGATGGTCTTGATGTAAGCCTTCAGCCCGGTTTCGCCGAGCTCCAGTATCGCGCGCGGCGTGTTGGCCACCGGATAAAGTTTCGCGGTGGCCTTGTTGACACCCACATCCGTGGCCTGGGCCGACAGGATGACGGCCACCAGCAGTTCGAAGGGCGTCTGGTACACGAGCTCCGTGGTGGGTGCAGGATTGGCGGCGCGCAGGCGGCGATAGATTTCCGCGCGTTTGCCGGGGTTCATTGCAGGTCCTTTGTCTGCTGTTCATCCGGCGCCGCCCGCCGCCTTTCCAGCAGGTTCCGACCGGCAATCAGCGCTGCGAGACCTATGAACGCGCCCGGTGCCAGTCCTGCCAGCGGAATAGACACACCTTCCGGCAGGACCCTCAGCTCCAGAGCTGCCCCGAAGTCACCGAACAGCATGCCCGCACCGGCGAACAGCGTCCCCTGAGCAATCACTTCACGCAGTGCGCCCAGCATGACCAGTACCGCGGCGAAGCCCAGACCATGGCCGAGGCCATCGGCCAGCGCGGCGCCCGCGCTCTGGCGGGATGCAAAGGCTTCGGCGCGGCCGAGGATGACGCAGTTGGTTACGATCAGCGGGATAAATATACCGAGGCTGCCGTGCAGTTCAAAAAACCATGCTCTCGCGATGAGATCCACCGCGCTGACAAAGCCGGCAATCAGCAGCACGTAGACAGGCAGGCGGAGGTCGCGATGAATCCAGCCGCGAGTAGCGGCCACCAGGGCGTTACTGGCGCACAGCACCAGCACCGTGGCGAGCCCGAGGCCCAGGCCATTGACCACCGTGGTCGTGACCGCCAGCAGCGGGCACAGCCCCAGCAGCTGCACCAGGCCCGGGTTGGTCTGCCACAGGCCGCGCAGAAAAGTTCCGGCGCTGTTTTCCGTGGTCATGCTATTAGCCGGCATCGGTGGGCGGGAGCGCGTACAGATCGTTGTGGTGCATCCGGTAATACTCCAGTGCCAGGCGCACGGCGTTCAGTACCGCGCGGCTGGTGATCGTGGCGCCCGTGAGCTGGTCGAAATCGCCGCCATCGCGGCGCAGGGCCCAGGTGGCGGCCGGCAAGTCGGTGTTCCGGCCGTCAAAGGCCAGGATCCAGTCATCGCGCGTAGCTGCGGAAATGCCGATCAGCAGGCGAATCGCGTCGACGTAACCGTCCGGCGCGACTGCCGTAAGCACCAGGCCCGCCGGCTCGCCCCCGCGGCGGGCCCGGTAGACGGGCAGCGCGTCGGCACTGCCCAGCGCGGCAGGCGCCGTCAGCATGGCCTGGTCAAGGTGCGGCTGGTTGTCGTAATTGTCAGGCAACACGTCCTGCAGCGTCGCCAGCAGCTTCTGCGCTTCGTTCCGGACAATGCGCTCGCGGGTTGCCATATTGAGGCCGGCCAGCAGTAACGCGGCCAGCGTCGCCACGATCACCAGCGCTGCAAGACCCCGCACCGGGCTCATGACGGCGGTTCCCGCAGGCCGTAGGCCACCGGTCGGGTATAGCGGTCGATCAGCGGTACCGCCATATTCATCAGCAGCACCGCGAACGCGACGCCGTCGGGAAAACTGCCCCACGTGCGGATCACATAGATCAGCACGCCGATGCCCGCGCCGTAGATCAGCCGCCCCCGTTCCGTGGTAGCGGCCGATACCGGATCGGTGGCGATAAAAAATGCGCAGAGCATCGCGCCGCCGCTGAACAGGTGAAAACCGGGCGACGGATAGCTGGCCGAGTCGATCAGGTAGAAAGTGGCGGCCGGAACCAGCAGCCCGCCAATCACACCTGCAGGGATGTGCCAGCGGATCACTCCGCGGAACAGCAGCCAGAGGCCACCCAGCGCGACAAAGTTGCCAATCCATTCCCAGCCGCGGCCACCGAAGTCACCGTAGAGGGAACTGTCGCGGATCTCTGCGACCATGCGCATGTCACCCAGTTCGGTCTGCATCAGGTCCAGTGGCGTGGCGCGTGTCAGCGCGTCCAGCGTGAGGTTGTCCGGCAAGGTACCGATGGCCGTAAAGCGCAGGTTGGCCAGGAATCCGATGCCTTCATAATCGATATCACCCATGCGCGGCGGCAGCCAGTTGGTGAGCTGGTCGGGGAAGGACACCAGCAGGGCCACGTAACCGGCCATTGCCGGGTTGAACAGGTTGTTGCCGACCCCGCCGTAGGCGTGCTTCGCAATGCCGATGGCAAACGCGCTGCCCAGGGCGGTAATCCACCAGGGTGTCAGTGGCGGCAGCGAGAATCCGAGCAGAACGCCGGTGACCACGGCACTGTAGTCGCCAAGGAACACCGCTATCGGGCGACGCTGCAGGCGCAGGCAAAAGGCCTCTGTGCCTGCGGCTGCGATGATGGCTACCGCCATGTTGAAGACGATGCCAAAGCCGAAAAACCAGATGTAGCCGAGCAGCGCCGGCACCAGGGCATACAGGACCCGACGCATCAGGACCGGCACGCCGACGGCATTGCGTAGGTGGGG
>CAMYJV010000076.1 GCA_947258805.1 uncultured Gammaproteobacteria bacterium
CCTCCACTTCTTCACCCTTGCGATACTTGCGCACGGCATCTTCGCCTTCCAGCTCCCAGGAGATATCCGACAGGTGCACCAAGCCGTCGATGCCACCGTCCAGGCCAATAAACAGGCCGAAGTCGGTAATCGACTTGACGTTGCCGGTCACCTTGTCGTTGCGATTGTAGCTGGCGGCGAACTCGGCCCAGGGATTCGACTGGCACTGTTTCAGGCCCAGCGAGATCCGGCGGCGCTCTTCGTCGATGTCGAGCACCATGACTTCGACTTCATCACCAATCTGCACGACCTTGGCCGGGTTCACGTTCTTGTTGGTCCAGTCCATCTCGGACACGTGCACCAGGCCTTCTACACCGTCTTCGATTTCAACGAAGCACCCATAGTCGGCAATGTTGGTTACCTTGCCGAACAGTCGTGTCTTCGGCGGATAACGCCTGGCGATGTTCTCCCACGGATCGGCGCCCAGTTGCTTGATGCCCAGCGATACGCGGTTCTTCTCGCGGTCGAAGCGCAGAATCTTAACGTCGATCTCGTCGCCGACATTCACTACTTCTGACGGATGACGTACCCGCTTCCACGCCATGTCTGTGATGTGCAGCAGACCATCGATCCCGCCCAGGTCTACAAAAGCACCATAGTCGGTGAGGTTCTTGACGATACCCTTGATGTTCGCGCCTTCCTGCAGCGAAGACAGCAGATTTTCACGCTCGGCGCTGTACTCTTCCTCCACCACCGCGCGGCGAGATACCACCACGTTGTTGCGCTTCTGGTCCAGCTTGATGACCTTGAATTCCAGGTCTTTGCCTTCCAGGTAGCTGGGATCGCGCACCGGGCGCATATCCACCAGCGAGCCCGGCAGGAAGGCCCGCACGAAATCGATGTCGACGGTAAAGCCGCCTTTCACGCGGCCGTTGATGACGCCGTGGACGACCTTGCTATTTTCGAAGGCATCTTCGAGATGCTCCCAGGTGCGCGCACGCTTGGCCCGTTCGCGCGACAACTTGGTCTCGCCGGTACCGTCTTCCACGGCGTCGAGAGCCACCTCGACCTCGTCGCCGATGGCAACTTCGATGTCGCCGTGTTCGTTACGGAACTGGCTGGTTGGAATAATGGCCTCAGACTTGAGGCCTGCGCTGACGACAATCACTTCGGGTGAGATGTCCACGACAAGTCCGGTCAGTATTGCGCCGGGCTTGATTCGCTCGCTGGCAAAAGATTCTTCAAAAAGTTCGGCAAATGTTTCAGTCATTCCAGTTACTCACCCGAAGGTCATTCGTTTTGCGCTGCCAACTTCCTGTCGGCAGACGGTTGTCCACATCCAGATCCGGTCCTTGGGATCCGGGACTAATTCAACTTCAGCTGCGGGTAGGCCTCGGCCACCCAGCCCATGACTTGCGCCACCACAGCGTCAATGCTGAGGCCCGTCGTATCGAGGTGCCGGGAATCTGGCAACGCCTTGAGTGGCGCCACCCCTCGCGCCGCGTCGCGGCGATCACGTTCCCCCAGCTCCTCCGAAAGGCGCGCGAATCTAACATCAATACCCTTTTCTTTCAACTGCTTATAACGCCTGCGAGCCCGCTCGTCATTGCTGGCGGTCAGAAAAACCTTCAATTCAGCGTCTGGGAAAATTATCGAACCCATATCCCGGCCGTCAGCCACCAGCCCCGGCGGGCGGCGAAAGGCCCGCTGGCGCGCCACCAGTGCAGCGCGCACGGCCGGCAACGCGGCAACGCGGGACGCGCCCTGGCTGCAGGCCTCGTCCCGAATCGCATCGGTGGCATCCTCACCGGCGAGGCTGATGCGCCCGTCAGCGCCAAACACCACGGGTAGTCGCCTCGCCTCGCCTGCCACATGGCTTTCATCATCCAGATCGATGCCGGCCCGCATCGCGGCCAGCGCCACCAGCCGGTACAGGGCCCCGCTGTCGAGCAAATGCCAGCCCAGGCGCGTGGCCAGCGCCCGGCAAACGGTGCCCTTGCCGGCGCCTCCGGGCCCGTCCACCGCGATGACCGGCACACCTTCAGCCGGCACCGTTCTGCTCCGCCAACTGCATGCCGACCGTGCGCGCCAGGTTGGCAAAACCCGGAAAAGACGTGGCCACATTCGCAGTATTTCGAATCGTGACCGGACCCTGCGCGGCAACCGCGCCCGCGGCAAAGGCCATTGCCACCCGGTGATCGCCCGCACTGTCCACGGTGCCCCCGTGGAGCTCGCCACCACGAATAATCGCGCCGTCGGGGCGTTCTTCCACCGGTACGCCAAGGGCCCGCAGGCCAGCCACCACCACGGCAATTCGGTCGCTTTCCTTGTGCCGCAGTTCGGCCGCACCGCTGATGTGCGTTTCCCCGTCAGCCAGCGCCGCAGCAATAAATATGGCCGGAAACTCGTCAATGGCCAGCGGTACCAGTTCAGGCGGCACACGGATACCTTGCAAGCGTGATGGCCGCACGGTGACCCGGCCGGCGGGCTCGGCCTCCGTTCTGCGTTCCTCGATCTGCAAATCGGCCCCCATCAGTTCGAGTATGCGCAGCACGCCGGTGCGCGTCGGGTTCAGGCCAACATTGTCGATCTGCAGGGCCCCTGTCGGCGCAACGCTGGCGGCCAGCATGAAAAAGGTCGCCGACGACAGGTCACCAGGCACCATCACGGGGCTCGCGCGCAGGCGCTGACCGCCCGCCACCACCACCGCGCCAGTTTGCCGCTGCAAGCTGACGCCAAACTGCTCCAGCATTCGCTCGGTGTGATCGCGGGTCACGGCGGGTTCGCCGATGCGGGTTTCGCCGTCGGCATACAGCCCGGCCAGCAGCAGTGCCGACTTCACCTGGGCGCTGGCCACCGGCAGCTCGTAGTCGATGCCGTGCAAACTGCGGGCGCCCCGGATCTTCAGCGGCGGTTTGCCATCTGCCGTGGTGATCTCTGCGCCCATTTGGCGCAGCGGCTCGGCCACCCGATCCATCGGGCGCTGACGCAGCGATGTATCGCCCGACAGTTCAGAGTCAAAAGCCTGACCGGCCAGCAGTCCGGTAAACAGCCGCATCGCCGTGCCGGAATTACCCATGTCGAGCACCTGTTGTGGTGCCTGCAGACCCTGCATGCCGACACCGTGCACGCGTACCGCGGAAGCTTCGTCGTGCTCGATACGCACGCCCATGGCCCGCAGCGCAGACAGTGTGGCGAGACAGTCTTCACCGGCCAGAAAGCCGGTGATGGCCGTCTGGCCTTCGGCAATGGCGCCCAGCATCAACGCCCGGTGGGAGATGGACTTGTCGCCGGGCACAGCAATCGTGCCGGCGATCTTCTGTACCGGCCTGACGACATAGCTGGCCGTCACTGTCCCTGCTCCAGGCAGCGCGGCAAGACAGCCAGCAGCCGCTCGTTTTGTTCCGCAAGACCTACCGTAATTCGCAGATGGTTCGGCAAGCCGTAATTGGCGACCGGCCGCACGATAATGCCCTCGCGCAGCAGCGCCTCGTAAACCGGCTGCCCGGGCCGACCCAGGTCGGTCAACACAAAATTGCCCACGGAGGGCAGCACAGTGAGTCCCAATGCGCGCAAACCCACGGTCAGCTGATCGAGACCCGCGGCATTCAATGCCCGGCTGCGGGCAATGAACTCGTCGTCGTCCAGCGCGGCCAGCGCAGCGGCCTGTGCCAGCGTGCTGGTGTTGAATGGCTGGCGAACACGATTGATCAGTTCGGCCACTGCCGGATGACTCACGGCATAGCCGATGCGCAGGCCGGCCAACGCAAAGGCTTTGGAAAAAGTGCGGGTGACGACCAGGTTCGGATAGTCGGCCAGCAGCCTTACCCCATCCGGATATGCCGCTTCGGTGACGTATTCCGCATACGCCTCGTCGAGCACCAACAACGCGTCGGAGGGCAGCTGGTCAAGCAGGCTGCGCACCGCGCCGTCGTCAAGCCAGGTGCCGGTGGGATTGTTCGGATTGGCGATGTAAACGAGGCGCGTGTTCGGTCCGTAGCACGCGGCAATGGCCTGCGGATCATGGCCGAGGGGTTGGGCCGAATCATCCGCGTGTCTGGATGCCGCCACCCGGCCGGTTGCGCCAGCTTCCTGCACCGCCAGTGCATAGATCACGAATGCGTGCTGGTCATACACGGCCTCAAGCTGCGGCGTGAGAAAGGTTTCTGCCAGCAGCACGAGCAAGTCGTTGGAGCCATTACCCAAGGTGATCTGTTCCGGCGCCACCCCGTGGCGCTCCGCCAGGCGCAACTTCAGAGCATGCCCGGCGCCGTCAGGGTAGAGATTCAACGCCGCCAAGGCATCGCGAATCGCAGTCAGCGCCGCGGCCGGCGGGCCCAGCGGATTCTCGTTGGAGGCCAGCTTCACGGTGTTGCTGACGCCGTACTCGCGCTCGAGTTCTTCGATAGCTTTGCCGGGCACGTAGGGCTGCAAGCCACGCACACCAGGGGCCGCGAGGGCAGAGAAACGGGAATTGTCGGCCATGCGCCCCGGTGCCCGGATCAGAGCACGGCCTTGGGATAGGAACCGAGGACGCGGAATAGCTGGGCGCGCTGCTCCAGTTCCGCCAGCGCGGCGGCAACATGCTTGTCGTCGATGTGCCCGTCGATGTCCATGAAGAAGACGTAATGCCACTTGCGCTGGCGCGACGGCCGCGACTCGATGCGGCTCATATTCACGTGATGCGTCGACAGGGGTTCGAGCAGGCGGTGCAACGCGCCAGCATCTTCGGTACCGGAGGTAGACAACAGCAGCGTTGTCTTGTCGTCGCCGCTGGCCGGGAACAACCGCCGGCCCACCACCAGGAAGCGCGTGGTGTTGTCCGGCCGGTCTTCGATGTCGGCCACAAGCTTTTCCAGGCCGTACACCTCGGCTGCCGCATCGCCAGCGATGGCAGCGGTGCCCGCCTCGTCGCGGGCCCGCCGCGCTCCTTCCGCGTTGCTGTTCACCGCAATTTGCTCGGCATCCGGCAAGTATTCCTTCAGCCAGGCCCGGCATTGGGCCAGTGATTGAGGGTGCGCACAGACCCTGATGACCTTGGTGAGATCATCCATGCTGCCAAGCAGGTGCTGGCGGATGCGCAGCTCCACCTCGCCACAAATTTTCAGCGGTGACGTGAGGAAACTGTCGAGCGTGTGCGACACGTATCCGGCGGTGCTGTTTTCGATGGGGACGATGCCGAAGTCGGCGACCCCCGACTCAACTTCGTGAAAAATTTCATTGATCGTGGCCATGGACAGGGCATTCACCGAGTGGCCGAAGTGTTTGTAGACCGCTGACTGCGTGAAGGTGCCTTCGGGCCCGAGGTAGGCCACTTTCAGCGGTTCTTCCTGGGCCAGGCAAGCAGACATGATCTCGCGGAACAACCGCGTCATCTCTTCGTTGGTGAGGGGGCCCTGGTTACGCTCGACAACCTTGCGCAACACTTGGGCTTCCCGCTCCGGCCGGTAGTAATCCACGGGCCCCTCGCTGCCGCCTTTGGCTATTGCAACCGCCTGCGCGTGGCGGGCGCGCTCGCTGATCAGCGAGTGAATTTTCGCATCGACATCGTCGATGCGCTGGCGCAGATCATCGAGGCCCGGGCTGCCGTCGCTGGATTTCTCTTTGCCCATGTCTGCCTCGTCCCCGCTCAGGCCTCGACCGGCCGCCCAAGGTTGCGCACTCGCAGCACGCCGTCGATCTGACGCAAACCGTCTAACGTGGCCTCCGGCACCGCACCGTCGAGATCGACAAGGGTATACGCGATGTCACCCTGCGATTTGTTCAGCAGGTCGGCAATGTTCAGGCCCGCCTCGGCCAGGGCAGTAGAAATCTGGCCCACCATGTTCGGCACGTTGGCGTTGGCAATCGTAATGCGGTGTGCATCCATGCGCGGCAGATCCGACTCCGGAAAGTTCACTGAATGGCGAATAACCCCGTCTTCAAGATAGGCCCGCAGGTTATTCGCGACCATGATCGCGCAGTTTTCTTCCGCTTCATTCGTCGACGCCCCGAGGTGCGGCAGCGCAATGACCTTGGGATGATCGATAGTCGCGCGGGTCGGGAAGTCCGTAACGTACGCGCCCAGCTGACCCGAATCCAGCGCGGCGAGCGCTGCCGCCTCGTCCACGATTTCGCCACGGGAAAAGTTCAGCAATATCGTGCCCTGGGGCGTCAATTTGAGCCGCTCATCGTCGATCAGCCCGTGCGTGGCGTCGACCAGCGGCACGTGCACCGTAATCACGTCGGCCCGGCTGATCAGGTCGTCAAGGTTGCGTGCCTGTTCAACGCCGGAAGACAGTTCCCAGGCGCGCCGCACGGTAATTTTCGGGTCGAAGCCAATCACTCGCATCCCTAAGGACAACGCAGTATTTGCCACCTGCACCCCGATGGCGCCGAGCCCGATGACGCCAAGCGTGCGGCTCGGCAACTCAAAACCGACAAACTTCTTCTTGCCTGACTCGACCTGCTTGTTCAGCTGAGGCCCCGAATCTTCCAGCTCGCGCACGTACTGCCAGCCGGGGCAGAGGTTCCGCGCGGCGAGCAGCATGCCGGCGATGACCAGCTCTTTCACGGCGTTCGCATTGGCACCGGGCGCATTGAAGACCGGAATTCCGCGCTTGGTCAGGGCATCGACGGGAATGTTGTTTACGCCGGCACCTGCGCGCGCCACGCCCTGCACGGTGGCCGGGATTTCCATATCGTGCATGTTGTAGGAGCGCAGCATGATGGCGTCCGGATGGCCGATTTCCGAGGCCACTTCGTATGAATGGCGGGGCAACCGGCGCAGGCCGGCCACCGAGATGTTGTTCAGCGTCAGGATCTTGTACATGTGGTTGGAGTCCTTGCTCAGGCGCGACGGCGCTCGAAATCCGCCATGAAGCCAATCAGCGCATCCACGGCTTCTACGTTCACCGCGTTGTAAATGCTGGCACGCATGCCGCCTACCGAGCGGTGGCCCTTCAGGTTGGTGAGCCCTGCTGCCGTGGCCCCTTTCAGGAACTCGCCGTCGAGATCAGGCTTGGCCAGCGTGAAGGGCACATTCATCCACGAGCGATAGGCGGGCGCTACCGGATTGGCGTAGAACGGCGAATCGTCGATCGCGGCATACAGCCTGGTCGCCTTGGCCTGGTTCATCTCGGCGATGGCCGCCAACCCACCCTGGCGTTTCAGCCAGGCAAACACCAGCCCGGCCACGTACCATGCAAACGTTGGCGGGGTATTCAGCATCGACCCACCCTCGGCGTGGGCGGCATAGCTCAGAATACGCGGCAGCCGGGCCTGCGCGTCACGCGCGAGCAAATCCTTGCGGATGATCACCACGGTGATGCCCGCCGGGCCTATATTCTTCTGCGCGCCGGCATAGATCACGCCAAAGCGGCTGACGTCAATCGGCCGCGACAAAATCGTCGATGACATGTCAGCGACCAGCGGCGCATCGCCCACGGCCGGCGGCTCGTGGATCTCGACACCGCCAATGGTTTCGTTTGGCGTGTAGTGAAAATAGGCTGCGCCCTGCGTGCACTGCCACTCGCTCTGTGGCGGCACGTCCGTGTAATTGCTGCCGGCCCCGTCAGCCACGACATTGACCGTGCGCAACGCCTGGGCTTCCTTCACGGCCTTCTTGCCCCAGCTGCCGGTGACGAGATAGTCCACCGCCTGGTCCTGACCGGCGAGGTTCATCGGCAGCAGGGCAAACTGGGTGGTCGCGCCGCCCTGCAAGAACAACACGGCATAGTCGTCGGGAATGCCCATCAGCTCGCGAAGATCGGCTTCCGCCTGCTCGGCTACGCCGATAAATTCCTTGCTGCGATGGCTCAGCTCCATCACCGTCATTCCGGTGTTCATCCACTCCGGAATGTCCGCCTGAATCTGTTCCAGCACTTCCAACGGCAATGCCGCGGGTCCTGCGCTGAAATTGAAAACGCGCGCCATAGTGTAATGTCCTTCTGCGTGTCCGGGCCGGCAACGGCCCGCGCCTATGCCTCGTCCGCCAGGGCCATGATCCGGTCCAGGCCTACCAGGCGATCGCCGTCGTCCAGGCGAATCAGCCTGACTCCCTGCGTGTTGCGGCCCTGCACGGAAACTTCTGCCACCGGGACACGCACGAGCGTGCCCCCGGTGCTAATCAGCATGACTTCATCTTCGTCGTTCACTTCGATCGCGCCGACCATGCGGCCGTTGCGTTCGGTGGTCTGAATCGCTATCACACCCTGCCCGCCGCGGCCATGCGTCGGGAAGTCTGCAATCGGTGTGCGTTTGCCGTAGCCGTTTGCCGTCGCCGTCAGGATCTGCGCATCGCTGACGATCTGCAATGCAATGACGTCATGAGTCGCGGCCAGACGTATGCCACGCACACCCGACGCGACGCGCCCCATGGGCCGGACTTCCGACTCGTGAAAGCGGATCGCCTTGCCGGAACTCGCGAACAGCATGATGTCCTGCTCACCGTCGGTAATGGCGACATCGACCAGTTGGTCACCATCGCGCAGATCGATGGCGCGAATGCCGTTGGAGCGCGGCCGCGAAAACGCATCGAGCCGGGTCTTTTTCACCGTTCCGCTGCTGGTGGCCATGAATACGAAGTGTTCCGCCTCGAAACCTCGCACCGGCAGCACCGCGTTGACGCGCTCATCGGCCTCCAGCGGCAACAGGTTGACCATGGGCCGGCCGCGGGAACCGCGGCTGCCGCGAGGCACCTGGTAAACCTTCAGCCAGTAAACCTTGCCGCGGCTGCTGAAACACAACAGCGTGTCGTGGCTGTTGGCCACGAACAGCTTGTCGATGAAGTCTTCACCCTTGACCTTGGCCGCAGCCCGCCCGCGCCCGCCGCGGCGTTGCACCTGGTAGCTGTCGAGCCCCTGGGACTTGGCGTAGCCGCCGTGAGAGATGGTGACGACCAGGTCTTCTTCGGGAATCAGGTCCTCGATACTCAACTCGTCGTGGTTTTCGACAATTTCCGTGCGGCGCTCGTCACCATAGCGTTCGCGAATATCCCGCAGCTCTTCCCGAATCACCGCAAGCAGCCGGTCAGGGTCTTCCAGGATCTCGAGCAAATCCTCGATCTTGACCAGGATGTCGCGGTACTCGTTGAGGATCTTTTCCTGCTCAAGCCCGGTGAGGCGGTGCAGCTGCAAATCGAGTATCGCTTTTGCCTGCGTCGGCGACAGGTAATAGCCCTTGTCGCTCTGACCATAGGCCTCGTCGAGATCATCCGGCCGGGTGCGGATCTCACCGGCGCGTTCCAGCATCTCGGTGACTGCCCCGGGCGGCCATGGCTTCGCCTTCAGTGCCTCACGAGCCTCGGCGGGTGATGAAGATGCCTTGATCAGCGCAATCACCGGGTCGATATTGGCCAGCGCCACCGCCAGGCCTTCAAGAATATGCGCCCGTTCCCGGGCCTTGCGCAGCTCGTAGACCGTGCGCCGCGTTACCACCTCACGGCGGTGGCGCAGGAAGGCCTCGAGCAGTTCCTTGAGATTCAGCAGCCGGGGCTGGCCGTCGCGCAGACCGACCATGTTGATGCCGAACACGCTCTCCAGCGGCGTCTGCTTGAACAGGTTGTTCAGCACTACGTCGCCGTTTTCCCCGCGACGCAGTTCAATCACCACCCGCATGCCGTCCTTGTCGGACTCGTCGCGCAGTTCGGTAATGCCCTCGATGCGCTTTTCGCGCACCAGCTCGGCGATCTTCTCGATCAGCCGGGCCTTGTTCACCTGGTAGGGAATCTCCGTGACGATGATGGCTTCCTTGCCACGCTGGTCAACGGGTTCCATGTGCGTGCGCCCGCGCACATAGATGCGGCCGCGGCCGGTCATGTAGGCGGCGTAAATACCCTGCACGCCGTTGATGACGCCTGCCGTGGGGAAGTCGGGCCCGGGCAGCTTGGCCATCAGTGCCTGGATGCCGATGTCCGGCTCGTCGATCAATGCCAGCGTTGCGTCGATGACTTCCGTCAGGTTGTGCGGCGGCACGTTGGTGGCCATGCCCACTGCGATGCCGGCAGAGCCATTGATGAGCAGATTCGGCACCCGGGCAGGCAGCACCGCGGGCTCGTGCTCCGACTCGTCGTAGTTCGGCACGAAATCGACGGTTTCCTTGTCGATATCGGCCAGCAGTTCGCCGGCAATGCGGGCCATGCGCACTTCGGTGTAGCGCATCGCGGCGGGGGCATCACCGTCGACAGAACCGAAGTTGCCCTGCCCGTCGATCAACGGATAGCGCATCGAGAAAGGCTGTGCCATGCGCACGATCGTGTCGTAGACCGCGGTATCGCCATGGGGATGGTATTTACCGATCACATCGCCAACGACGCGGGCAGACTTTTTGTAGGGCTTGTTGTATTCGTTGCCCAGCTCGCGCATCGCGAACAACACGCGGCGGTGCACCGGCTTCAGCCCGTCGCGGATGTCCGGCAGCGCACGGCCAACGATTACGCTCATCGCGTAATCGAGGTACGACTGCTTCATCTCGTCTTCGAGATTGACAGGCAATACTTCCTGCGCCACTTCTGCCATGGGTGATCCGTTCGCTTGGCGAATCAGTCGGAGAAAGGGTTCAAAGCCGGCATTGCGAATTGCTGCTGGAGCAGAGCAACGCGAGGCTTGGCCGTCTGTTCTTGCGCCTGGTTTGAGGGGCCAAAATAAGCACGAAATGGTAGCACACGGGCCGCTTCCGACCTATCAAAAAAACAGCGGCACGCGTTGACAGCCCCACGCGTTCAGGCATCATCGTTGAGCCTGTCGCGGCATCCCTCCGAGGCGCATGGAAGAGGCCGATCTGCTGATCTCACCCCGCTGGGTTATCCCGGTGGAACCCCACGGCGCGGTGCTGGAAGGCCATGCTGTGGCGGTGAGCAATGGCCGCATTGTCGCAGTGCTCCCGGCTGGAGAGGCTGCACAAAGATTTCCGTTGGCCGAAGTTCTCGAGCGCCCTTCTCACGTGCTGATGCCCGGGCTGATCAACGCCCACACGCACGCTGCCATGACGCTGTTCCGGGGGCTGGCTGACGACCTGCCGCTGCAGCAATGGCTGGGCAAACACATTTGGCCGGCGGAACAGCGCTGGGCCAGCGCGGAATTCGTGCGCGACGGCGCCGAACTGGCCATGGTCGAAATGCTCCGCGGCGGAACGACCTGCCTGAATGACATGTATTTCTTCCCCGATCAGACCGCCCAGGTCGCGGCCGACGGCGGCATTCGCGCGGTGGTCGGCATGATAGTCATCGACCAGCCAACGCCGTGGGCCAGCACCGTGGACGAGTATTTCGACAAGGGCCTGGCCGTGCACGACCAGTTTCGCGGCCACCCCCTCGTGCGCACCGCCTTCGCCCCGCACGCGCCTTACACGGTGGGCGACGACGCGCTCCGGCGCCTGCGCACGCTGGCCGACGAACTCGACTTGCAGGTCCACATGCACGTGCACGAGACCGTTCACGAGGTGAGCGCCGCCGAAACGAAGCACGGTCAAAGACCCCTGGCGCGCCTCGCCGAACTCGGGCTGGTCAGCCCTGCGCTGGCCGCCGTGCACATGACCCAGCTCACTGC
>CAMYJV010000077.1 GCA_947258805.1 uncultured Gammaproteobacteria bacterium
GGTGGTACTTGCCGTGCTGATGCCAGTAGTGGCCAGCATGGGCGGCATTGCCGGCAGCCAGACGCTGACGCTGATGATTCGCGGGCTCGCACTGGGCCGGGTGGAAGATTCGAACGCCCGCTGGGTGATGATTAAAGAGTGTTCCGTCGGCCTGCTGAACGGGCTGGCGTGGGCCGTCGTGGTCGGCGTCGTGACCGTGATCTTCTTCAGCACCTGGGAAGTGGGCGTGATTATCGCAGCGGCCATCACGCTGAACCTGATCGTGGCGGCAATGGCCGGTTTCCTGATTCCGCTGGGGATGCGGCGGCTGAACATCGACCCGGCGCTGGCCGGCTCCGTGGTGCTCACGACAGTCACTGACGTAGTGGGCTTTCTGACTTTTCTCGGCCTCGGCGCGCTGTTCCTGACCTGAGTCAGCCGGCGGCCGGCACCTTGAGCGCTGGCAGGCGATGGGAGTATTCGTCGCTCAGATCCTGCCAACCGGCAATTCCCGTGGGTGAATCCAGCGGCACCCCGTCCATGAATGCGGTCAGCTCTTCGCGCCGCGTCATCGCGTCTTCGTAGCCGAGTTCGATCAGCGCGCGGGTATAACCGGCCTCGAACAGCAGGTAACTGATCAACTGCCGGCCACCGTAATTCAGCGCGCCGAGCCCGCGCATCAGCAGCCGCACCGGGCGGGGCAGTTCGTGCATGTAGCGCAGTGCGACATCCCGCACGTCGCGACTCGGCAGAATGATGAGAGCGTCGATGAAACCGAGTGGCCCGCCCTCGCCGTCCATGCGCCGGCCTGGCATCTGGTTCAGCATCAGGTTGATCCTTGTCAGCCGTTCCAAATCCGACGCAAGACCGTCCATGATCAATGTATCGAGCATGTAGCCGGCAATGCGGCCAAAGCTGGGAAAGACTCCGGCATCCCCGCTGGTGGGGCTCGTGGGCTCCTCGTCGCGGCAGCCGATGATGAGCAGGCGCTCGGCGCCGAGGCGCACGGCGGGCGACAGCGGCGTGGGCTGGCGCATGGCACCGTCGCCAAAGTACTCCTGGCCGATCTGCACCGGGGGAAAGACCAGCGGCGCCGCCACGCTGGCCATCAGGTGCTGCAGGCCAAGTTCGGACGGTTTACCGCAGCGGCGCACACGCGCCCAGGATTCCAGCCCGTCGCAGCCCTCGAAGAAAGTGATGGAGCGGGCGGAATCGTAGCTCGCGGCCGTTACCGCCAGCGCGTCGAGATAACCCTTGTTGATGGCCTGGCCCACCGCATCGAAGCGAATGTTCCGCGCCAGCAGTTGCTCCAGGGGCTCGTTGTCGAGCAGCGAGCGCGGATTGCGGACACCCAGCCCGCCCAGCACCAGGGCTGCCATCCAGTGCAGGCTGCTCTTGATCATCGTGCCGGTATCGCAGCGAAAGACCTGTTCGGTGCGAAAATTGCCCCAGACCCGCTCCAGGTCCGCCACCCCGTGGCGGAGCAGTCGCGCCCGGGTGGCCAGCACCACCGCGTTGATGGCCCCGGCGGAGGTGCCGCTGATTACGCGAAAGGGATTGGGCGCCCGGCGGGGCATGAGCTCCGCGAGGCCTTTCAGGACACCCACCTGGTAAGCACATCGCGCGCCCCCGCCCGGCAGGACGAGGCCGATGTTCTGGGCCCAGGTGCGCGGCTTGCTGCTGGAATCGGTCCGCGCCATGCTGTCGAAATGTTAACCGGTGTGCCGCCCAGCGGCTACCGACCAAAATCACACTATCAGCCCGCAGGAGTCACCGAACATGCCTAATCCCCTGAGAATTCTGCCCCTGGTGCTGCTCGCCGTCGCAGCGGTCCCGGCCCTGGCCCAGCCCCAGGCCGGCGAGGCAGCACCGGATTTCCGCCTGCAGGACCAGAATGGCGAATGGCATGCCCTCGGCGACTACCGTGGCAAGTGGGTGACGCTGTACTTCTACCCGAAAGACGATACGCCGGGCTGCACCACAGAGGCCTGCGCATTTCGCGACAACATTTTTGCCTTCGACAAGATTGGCGCAGTGGTGCTGGGCGTCAGTCTCGACAACGTGCAGTCCCATGCCGAATTCGCCGAGAAATACAGCCTCCCCTTCCCGTTGCTGGCCGACAGCGGTTCAGACACCGCGCAGGCTTACGGCGTCCTGTCGAACATGGGTAGCTTCAAAATGGCCAGGCGGGAAACCTTCCTGATCGACCCACAGGGACAGATCGCAAAGCACTACGCGCGGGTCAGCCCGGCGAATCACAGCGAACAGGTGCTGGGTGATCTCGAGACGTTAATGGCGGCAGCCGGCGACTGAAGCCGGCCCGACGCCTCAGACTTTCGTGACCGCCGCGTCGCCAGCCGTGGGCGACGCCTCAACGGCCTCAACGCCCTGGCGTTCGAAGCGGCGGCCCAGGAACGCACCTACGAAGGCCCACAGCGACGCGATGCCGGCGCCCACGGCGGCCATCGCGCCCAGCCCCAGGCCGATGCCATCTGTCAGGCCTGCGAAAGCGATGCTGCTCACGGCATCACCACCACGGTACACGGCAATGTCGATGACTGGTTTGGCCTTGAAGCGGGTCTCGCGGTCCACCGCGGTGAACAGCATCTCTCGACCGGGCCGGGTAATGGCATAGTTGCCGGCGCGGCGCGCCACCTGCAGGGCCAGGACCACGGTCAGAATCGGCGCAAAAGCCAGCACCAGCAGGCCGGCGGCAATGAACACCGGCACCAGGGCCAGGGTCACCGGCATGCCGAAACGCGACACGATGCGGCTGGTGGCAAACAGGCCGATGGCAAAGGTCAGCACATTCACAATCCAGTCGATGGCCCCAAGTATCTGTGTGCGGGTTGCACGGTCGAATTCGGCAAGCAGGTTCTTCTGCTCGAAGTACACAAACGAGCCAATGGCGGTGTACAACAGGATGAAGGCACCAATTGCGAGCAGGTAGGGATTAGTAAAAAACATCTTGAAGCCGGCGAAGGGCTTGCCACCGATCCTCGCCGTGCTGAGGTCGGCCGTCACATCGTCGTTGTGCAGTTCGATCACTTTCAGGCGATCGAGGTAGAGGATCATCGGAATCGGAATCAGCAGCATGACGGCCGCAATCAGCAACAGCTGGTCGGTGCCCAGCTTGCCGGCGAACAGCGTCGGAATCAGTGGTCCCACCAGCGCACCGGCGCTGGAACCCGCAGCAATAAAGGCGAAGAGGCGGCCCGATTGTTCCTTTGTGAACAGGTCCGACATGAAGCTCCAGAACACCGACACGTGGAACAGGCTGAATACGCTGACCCAGATGTAGAAGGTCTTGTCGATGAGCACGCGATCCTGAAGCTGGCTGACGCCGAAGTAGAAGGCAATAAAGCTCGCGGCAAAAAATGCGTAGACGCCGGGCACCAGCACCCGGAATCGCAACCGGGACACCGCGATGCCGTAGATTGCCACCACCCCCAGGCTGATAAAAAAGTTCAGGTTCCACAGCAGGCTCACCTCGGTATCCGTCCAGTCGCTGGCCATGGCATCGCGAACAGGGCGCAGGATGTAGTAGGCCGCCATCAGCGTGAACACGAAGGCGAAAGACAGCAGCACCGCCCGCAGCTCGTGGGCCTCGATCTTCGAAGCCTTTTTCATGATGCGCTGAAGAAAACTGACATTTTCGGTCATCGTCTGCCTCACGGCGCCGACTGTGTCGGCGCCCGGTAGTCATTCAGGGAATCCCCGTGCAGTTAGCCTGCAGCGCGTCAGACGGGCAGGTAGGGACGGCAAGATCTGGCGGCCAGCATAACGATCAACGGCAATCCGGCCGGCCAGCGCCGCCGGATTTATTCACTGGCCGGTCACGCGCAGGATCTTCATCGCGTTAGTGCCCCCCGACACACCTTCCAGGTCGCCCTTTGTGATAATGACCAGGTCGCCGATGCGCACGTGGCCCATCTTGGTCAGGGTTTCGAAGACCTGGGCATAGACACGCTGCGGATCCGTGTGCACCGGGTCGAAGGCCACCGGGTAAACGCCTCGATACAGGGCAACCCGTCGCAGCGTCGCCGGCTGCCGGGTCAGGGCAAAGATCGGAATATCCGAGCGGATACGTGACATCCACTGGGAGGTGGAACCGGATTCCGTCAGCGCAATGATGGCCTCCACGTCCAGGTGATTGGCCGTATACATGGCCGACATGGCCACCGCTTCGTCGACGCGGCCAAAGCGGTCATCCATCCGATGGCGGGTCATTGGCGCCGCAGAATGATGGTAGGTCTCAGCACCGATGCAGACTTCGGCCATGGACTCCACGGTCTTCACCGGGTATTGACCGACGGCGGTTTCCCCCGACAGCATCACCGCGTCGGTGCCGTCCATCACCGCGTTGGCGACGTCGGATACCTCGGCGCGGGTCGGCGTCTGGCTGCTGATCATCGATTCCATCATCTGCGTTGCGGTGATGGAGACTTTGAGCCGACGCCGGGTCGTGCGAATGATGTGTTTCTGCAGCCCGGTGAGCCCCGCGTAGCCGGTTTCCACCGCGAGATCACCACGCGCGACCATCACGGCATCGCTGGCATCGACAATGGATTCGAGGTTCTCTACCGCCTCTGTCCGTTCGATCTTGGCCACAAGGCGCGCTTCGCTGCCCGCGTCGCGCAGATACTGGCGCGCTTCGTGAAGATCGGCTGCGGAGCGGACGAAGGACACGGCGATCCAGTCGAAATCCAGGCGCGCCGCATGCACAAGGTCCTGCCGGTCTTTGTCCGCCAGCGCCGGTGCCGACAAGCCCCCACCCTGCCGGTTGATGCCCTTGTTGTCGCCCAGCGTGCCGCCCACCTGCACCGTGCAGACCACGCGCGTGCCGGCCACCGCGCCCACGCTCAGTCGGATCTGGCCGTCATCCAGCAGCAACGTGTCACCGGGGCACACGTCGCGGGGCAGGCTGGCGTAGGCAACGCCGACGCCGCGCTCATCGCCGGCGTCCTCCGGCAGACTCGGGTCGAGCACAAACTCCTGGCCCTCCTGCAGCTTGACCGGGCCATCGCGAAACCGCTGGATACGGATCTTGGGGCCCTGCAGATCACCGAGGATGCCGATGTAACGGCCGACTTCCGTGGCCAGCTGGCGCACCATTGAAACGCGCCGTTCGTGGTCGTCCCAGTTGCCGTGGGAGAAGTTGATACGCACCACATCCACGCCGGCCTCGAGCAGGCGTTTCATGACGCCAGCATCGTCGGTAGCCGGGCCGAGGGTGGCGATAATCTTGGTGCGACGCATCGGTTTCGGAACAGTAGCTGACTGGCGCGGAGAGTAGCCGACTGGCGCGCCGGCGGCCAACGCTTCAGCCGGCGGCCCGCGACTCGAGCATCGCCACGGCGGGCAGGGTCTTGCCCTCCAGAAATTCCAGGAAGGCGCCGCCGCCGGTGGAAATGTAGGACACGCGCTCCGTGAGCCCGTATTTCTCCAGTGCGGCCAGCGTATCGCCCCCGCCGGCGATGCTGAAGGCCGCGCTGTCGGCCACGGCCTCGGCCACGCGGCGGGTCCCCTCGCCGAACTGATCGATCTCGAACACCCCGACCGGGCCGTTCCAGACGATGGTGCCGGCCTGCGCGAGGATTGCGGCGTACTGCTCGGCCGTGCGCGGGCCGATGTCCAGGATCAGCTCATCGTCGTTGACCTCAGCGATGCCCCGCTGGGAGGCCGGTGCAGACGGGCTGACTTCCAGCGCGACCACCACATCCGCCGGCAACGGGATCTGCGCGCGGCCGGTCGCCTCGCGCATGAGCGCCTGTGCCTCGGGCACCAGGTCCGGCTCGCACAGGGATTGCCCGACCTTGTGGCCAGCCGCGGCAATGAAGGTGTTGGCAATGCCGCCACCCACGATCAGCCGATCCACCCGCTCGGCGAGCGTCTTCAGCACGGTGAGCTTGGTCGACACCTTTGAACCGCCAACGATGGCAACCACCGGGCGCGCCGGAGCCTGCAACACGCGCCCCAGGGCTTCGAGTTCGGCCACCAGTAGCGGCCCGGCGCAGGCTACCGGCGCATACCGGGCCACGCCGTGCGTGCTGGCCTGGGCCCGGTGCGCCGTGCCGAAGGCATCCATCACATAGATATCGCATAGCGCCGCCATGCGTCGCGCCAGCGCATCGTCGTTGGCTTTCTCGCCGACGTTGAAACGCACGTTCTCGCACAGGACGACGTCACCCGCAGCCACGTCGACCCCATCGAGCCAGTCCTTCGCCAGCGCCACCGGGCTGCCCAGCAGCTCACTGATGCAATTGGCCACCGGTGCGAGGGAGAAAGCGGGATCGTATTGCCCTTCTTTCGGCCGGCCGAGATGCGACATGACGATCACGGCGGCCCCCGCATCGCGCGCCGCACGGATCGTCGGCAGCGCTGCCCGGATCCGGGTGTCGCTGGTCACCTGCCCGTCTTTCAGCGGGACGTTCAGGTCTTCACGAATCAGGACCCGCTTGCCCCCAAGCGCCTGATCCTGCATGCGTAACAGGTTCACGATCGTGATCCGGTGCTGCTTACTTTGCGTTCATCAAAGCAAGGGTGGTGTCGAGCATCCGGTTCGAGAAGCCCCACTCGTTGTCGTACCAGGCGCAGGCCTTGACCAGCGTGCCGTCGATGACCTTGGTCATGGTCGCATCATAAATCGACGACAGCGGGTTGTGGTTGAAGTCCACCGACACCAGCGGGCCGTCGTTATAGCCAAGTACGCCGGCCAACGCACCCTCGCTGGCCTGCTTCATGATCTTGTTGATCTCGTCGACGGACGTCGCGCGGGCGGCGCTGAAGCTCAGGTCCACCAGCGACACGTTGATCGTCGGCACCCGCACCGAGAAACCGTCGAGCTTGCCGTTCAGTTCCGGCAGCACCAGGCCCACTGCGGCGGCCGCACCGGTCTTGGTCGGAATCATGGACATCGTGGCCGACCGCGCACGGCGCAGGTCCTTGTGGAACACGTCCGTCAGCACCTGGTCATTCGTGTAGGAATGAATCGTGTTCATCACGCCGCATTTCACGCCGATTGCATCGTGCAGCACCTTGACCAGGGGGGCGAGACAGTTGGTGGTGCAGGATGCGTTGGAGATCACGGTGTCACTGGCCGACAGCACGCCGTGATTCACTCCGTAGACCACGGTGGCGTCCACGTCGCTGCCCCCCGGCGCAGAAATAATCACCTTCTTCGCACCGGCGGCGAGATGCGGCGCGCACTTTTCCTTCGAACGGAACAGGCCCGTGCACTCCAGGACCACGTCTACGCCCAGGTCGCCCCAGGGCAGCTTGGCCGGATCACGCTCGGCGAATACGCGAATCGGGTCGCCGTTCACGATCATGTTGTCGCCGTCGACGCTCACTTTGCCGGAGAAGGGCCCGTGGGCCGTGTCGTAGCGCGTCAGGTGCGCGTTGGTCTCGGAATCGCCAAGGTCGTTCACCGCGACGATCTTGAATTCGTCAGTCCGGCCGCTCTCGTACAGAGCGCGCAACACGCAGCGGCCGATACGGCCATAGCCATTAATCGCAAGCTTTACGGACATGAATCAATCTCCTGAAAACCCAAGGGCCGGTCAGTTGGCAGCCAGCACCTCTCGTGCAAGGGCTGCGACCTTTTCCGGCGTGAAACCAAAATGTTCGAACAACTCTGCGGCTGGTGCCGACTCACCGAAACGGTCCAGGCCCACGATGCGGCCCGCAGGCCCCACGAAGCGGTGCCAGAGATGCGGGCTGCCCGCCTCGACCGCCAACCTCTGCTCTACGGCCGCAGGTAACACCGCCTCTCGATAGTCTTCCGACTGTTCGAGGAACAGCTTCATGCAGGGCATCGACACCACGCGAACGCGCCGCGCAATACGTAAGCTCCACGACGCACGTCCGCACACTGCTGCGCGTCGCGCGCCTGCGCCGGCACCCCCTGGCGGGTCAGCACCAGGCTCGAGGGCCCGTCGCGGCGTTCAATCGCATCGCGCCATGCCACCGCCGTTTCATAGCCATCACAAGGCCGCCAGACCCGCATGTTCGGCATCAGCTGCAGGCTGGCCAAGTGCTCGACCGGCTGATGGGTGGGACCGTCTTCGCCGAGGCCAATGGAGTCGTGGGTCAGCACCGCAATCTGGCGGATCCCCATCAGCGCGGCCAGTCGCAGCGCGTTGCGGGCGTAGTCGGCGAACACCAGGAAGGTACCGCCGTAGGGAATGTAGCCGCCATGCAGCGCGACCCCATTCAGGATGGCGGTCATGCCGAATTCACGCACGCCGAAATGCAGATAATTGCCCGCGGGTTCCCGTTCCGTCAGCACGACCGAGCCAGAATGGAGTGTGAGATTGGACCCGGTCAGATCCGCCGACCCGCCGAACAGCTCCGGCAGCGCTGGCGCGAATGCATTCAGCGCCCGCAGGGATGATTTGCGGGTGGCCTCTTTCGCCGGGTCCGCGGCGACGGCTGCCAGCGCAGCGTCAGCAAAACTTGCCCAGTCGCCGGGTAGTTCGCCTGCCAGCCGGCGCTGGAGTTCTGCAGCCAGCTCCGGATGCTCGGCGGTATAGCCGGCCATCAGCTCCTGCCACTCGGCCTCACTGGCGGCCCCGGCCGCGGTCGCATCCCACCCCTGGCGGATGTCTTCCGGCACTTCGAAGGGCCCCCAGCTCCAGCCGAGGGCCTCGCGCGCTGCGGCGATTTCTTCGGCGCCCAGGGGCGCACCGTGCGTGGACTCACTGCCCTGTTTGTTGGGCGCGCCTTTGCCGATCACCGTCTTGCAGCAAATCAGCGACGGCCGGTCGGCTGCCCGCGCCGCCTCGATGGCCGCGAACACCGCATCGGGATCGTGCCCGTCGACGTCCGGGACCACGTGCCAGCCGTAGGCGGCAAAGCGCGCGGGGGTGTCGTCGCCGAACCAGCCCGCCACTTCGCCGTCGATGGAGATGCCATTGTCATCGTATACACAGATCAGCTTGCCGAGCTGCAGGGTACCGGCCAGCGAACAGGCCTCGTGCGAGATGCCTTCCATCAGGCAGCCGTCGCCGCAGAAGGCGTAGGTGTAGTGATCGACGACCGGGAAACCAGGACGATTGAAGGTAGCGGCCAGGATTTTTTCGGCCAGCGCCATGCCTACCGCATTCGCGAGCCCCTGGCCCAGGGGCCCGGTGGTGGTCTCCACGCCGATTTCCGGGTCGTACTCCGGGTGGCCCGGGGTCCGCGAGCCGAGTTGGCGAAAACGGCGCAGCTCCTCCATCGACAACGGGTAGCCGCTCAGGTGCAGCAATCCATACAGCAGCATCGAGCCGTGGCCATTCGATAGCACGAAGCGGTCGCGGTTCGGAAAGTGCGGGTTCTGCGGATTATGACAAAGGAAATCATTCCACAAGACCTCGGCGATATCGGCCATGCCCATGGGCATGCCGGGATGACCGGAGCTGGCCTGCTGGACGGCGTCCATGGCCAGGGCGCGCAGCGCGTTGGCGCGCTCGCGGCGGGTCGGGGCGTCAACTGCGCTGTCGGGACTCGTAGCCATGGGCTCGGCGGCTTGGGAGGCCATACTTCTTATGTTGAAGGGCCGCGCATTTTGGCGTGTTCGCTCCGCCCCCGCAACATGGCCGGTAGTTGCCGGGCTTAGCGTGGCTATAATGCACGGTTTAGCCACTAGATTGAGGAAGCGCCGCATGAGCAGCCGGACCCTGTTCACCTCGGAATCCGTCTCCGAGGGACACCCCGACAAGATCTGCGATCAGATATCCGATGCCATTCTTGACGCGATCCTGGCGAAGGATTCGACCGCCCGAGTCGCGGCCGAAACCGCGGTGAAGACCGGCTTCGTAATGCTGGCCGGTGAAATCAAGACCCATGCGAAAGACGTGTTCTTTGAACTGGAAGACCTCGTGCGTAACGTGGTGCTCGATATCGGTTACAACGATTCGTCGATGGGCTTCGACGGCGCCAGCTGCGGGGTGCTGAATGCCCTTGGCAAGCAATCGGCCGACATCAATCAGGGTGTAGACCGGCCTGACGAGCGGGAGCAGGGTGCCGGCGACCAGGGGATGATGTTCGGCTACGCAACGGATGAAACCGACGTGCTGATGCCGGCGCCGATCAGGCTTGCGCACCAGCTGGTGCGCCGGCAGGCGCAGGTGCGCAAGACCGGGGAACTGCCCTGGTTGCGCCCGGACGCGAAGAGCCAGGTTACGCTGGTCTATGAAGACGGGCGGCCCGTCGCCATCGACGCCGTCGTGCTGTCCACGCAGCACTCGCCCGACGTCGACAACCAGGCCCTGCACGACGGCGTGATGGACACCATCATCAAGCCGGTGCTGGAGCCCACCGGCTGGCTGGGCCGGCAGACCCGCTACCACATCAATCCCACGGGCCGCTTCGAGATCGGCGGACCCCTGGGCGACTGCGGCCTGACGGGGCGCAAGATCATCGTCGATACCTATGGAGGCATGGCCCGCCACGGCGGCGGCGCGTTCTCCGGCAAAGACCCGTCGAAAGTAGACCGTTCTGCCGCCTACGCGGCCCGCTACGTGGCCAAGAACCTGGTGGAGGCGGGGCTCGCACAACGCTGCGAGATCCAGGTGTCGTACGCGATCGGCGTCGCCGAGCCCACCTCCATTGCGGTGGAGACCTTCGGCACCGGCAAGCTTGCGGCCGACCGGCTGGTGCATCTGGTTCGCGAACACTTCGACCTGACGCCTTACGGCATTCGCGAAATGCTGGACCTGCAAAAGCCCATCTACCGGCCCACCGCCGCCTACGGACATTTCGGCCGGGACGACCTGGACCTGAGCTGGGAGCGCACCGACCGGGCCGACGCGCTGCGAGGCGCCGCTGCCGCCTGATCCGCTGAGCCGGATCGGACGAACCTATTAATCCTGAGATCGCTGGAGCCGAATATTCATGAGCACGCAACCCGCCGCAGTCCTGCAACCTGATTTCAAGGTCGCAGACCTGTCACTGGCCGACTTTGGCCGCAAGGAACTCGCCATCGCCGAGACCGAAATGCCCGGCCTGATGGCCGTGCGCAAGGAATACGGAGACCAGAAGCCCCTGGCCGGCGCCCGAATCGCGGGCTCTCTGCACATGACCATCCAGACCGCGGTGCTCATCGAGACCCTGGTGGAACTCGGCGCCGAAGTCCGCTGGGCGTCGTGCAACATCTTCTCGACCCAGGACCACGCCGCCGCCGCCATCGCCGCGCGCGGCATCCCGGTGTTCGCCTACAAAGGCGAAACGCTGGACGAGTACTGGGAGTACACCCACCGCATTCTCGACTGGCCGGACGGCCCGCCGAACCGGATCCTGGACGACGGCGGCGATGCGACGTTGCTCGTCACATTGGGCGCGAAGGCCGAGCAGGATGCATCGGTGCTCGACAACCCGGGCAGCGAAGAAGAAGAGGCCCTGTTCAAGTCCATCAAAGAACGCCTGAAGAGCCGGCCCGGCTTTTACCAGGCGCTCTACGACGCCATTGGCGGCGTGACGGAAGAAACCACCACGGGCGTAGCAAGGCTCTACCAGATGCAGGCCGAGGGCGCCCTGCCCTTCCCCGCCATTAACGTGAACGATTCGGTCACCAAGTCGAAGTTCGACAATCTTTACGGCTGTCGCGAATCGCTGGTGGACGGCATCAAGCGCGCCACCGACGTGATGATTGCCGGCAAGATTGCCCTCGTCGCCGGCTACGGCGACGTCGGCAAGGGCTGCGCGCAGTCACTACGCAGCCTGGGCGCCACTGTCTGGGTTACGGAAATCGATCCGATCTGCGCCCTGCAGGCTGCCATGGAAGGCTATCGTGTCGTGACCATGGAAGACGCCTGCAGCCAGGCCGACATCTTCGTCACCGCCACCGGCAACTACCACGTCATCGGCTACGACCACATGGCACAGATGAAGGACCAGTCCATCGTCTGCAACATCGGCCACTTCGACAACGAAATCGACGTGGCCAGCCTGCGTCGGCACGACTGGGAAAATATCAAGGACCAGGTGGACCACATCATCTTCCCGGACGGCAAGCGCATCATCATGCTGGCGGAAGGCCGACTCGTGAACCTCGGCTGCGGAACGGGCCACCCCAGCTTCGTGATGTCGAACTCTTTCACCAACCAGGTCATCGCCCAGATCGAACTGTGGCAAAACCCCGATCAGTACAAGAACGAGGTTTACGTGCTGCCTAAGCACCTGGACGAGAAGGTTGCGCGGCTCCACCTCGACAAACTGGGCGTGAAGCTAACGGAATTGTCGCAGGAACAGGCCGACTATCTCGGCATAGCCGCAGCGGGGCCCTACAAGCCCGATCACTACAGGTATTGAGACCTGCGCCCAGCCGCCACCCGGCGGCTGGGCTATAGTCCCGGGCTGTGTTTCTTGCCCGGAGCGTTGCGTTGACGGAGCGCGTCGCGAGACTGCTGCACATCACGGACACGCACCTGCACGCGTCGCCGGAAGGGCGCATGCGCGGTGTGTGCACGGATGAAACGCTGCGAGCAGTGCTGGCTAGTGCATTTCAAGACAACGACGCGCCGGATGCCATTCTGGCTACCGGAGATCTCGTGCAGGATGAGACGCGGGCCGGTTATGAACGCCTGCACACACTGCTTGGCGCCTGCGGGCTGCCCGTGTACTGCCTGCCAGGCAACCATGACGAGCTCCAGGCCATGCACTCGGTACTGGACGGCCCACCGTTTCAGGTCTGTGGCGAAGCCCGGTTCGGCAACTGGTCGCTGTTGATGTTGAACAGCCATTTTCCGGGTGCGGATTCCGGTCGGCTGGCCCCTGCGGAGCTGACCCGCCTGGCAGATGCACTGGCGCGCAACGATGCGAGCCATTACCTCATCTGCCTGCATCACCAGGTGCTGCCCATGGGCAGCCGCTGGCTGGACGGCGTGGGTTTGCGCAACGCCGACGAGTTGCTCGAACTCCTGGACCGGCACAAGAGCGTGCGCGGCGTGGTCTGGGGACACGTCCACCAGGCTTCCGACCGTCGTCGACTCGGCGTGAGATTTCTCAGTTCGCCGTCGACCTGCGCACAGTTCTTGCCGAACAGCGATGATTTTGTCCTTGACGAACGGCCACCCGGTTTTCGCTGGCTGAACCTGTATGCGAATGGCAGGATAGATACCCAGGTAGTCTGGCTGGAGGCCGACTCATGATGCACCTTCGCTGGCTCGTGGCCACCGCCTGCCTGATCGTCGCCCAGGCGGCCAGCAGTCTGGCGCTCTGGGAACTGGAAGATACCCGTGGGCAGGTCCGGCTGCTGGGCTCCATTCATTTTCTGCGCGCATCGGACTATCCGCTGCCACCTGCGTTGGAACGCGCGTATGACGAAGCCGACGTGGTCGTTATGGAACTGGATATGGACGACCTGGACCCGTTGCGGGCCCAGGCGACGATCATGCAGATGGCCATGGACCCGCAGGGCCGCAATCTCGAGACGTTGATCGGGCCGCAGGTCTATGCGCAGGCGCGCAAGGACGCCGAGACCATCAATGTGCAGCTCGATATGTTCCAGGCCTTCGAGCCGTGGTTCGCGTCGCTGCAGATTACCCAGCTGCGCCTGATGCAGCTCGGCTTCGACCCGAACCTGGGGATTGAGCAACAGTGGGCGGTGCGCGCCCGCAGCGACGGCAAGGAAGTCCGCGGCCTGGAAACGCTGGAGGACCAGCTGGGTGCGCTGGACTCGATGCCGGAGCGCGTGCAGAAGAACTTCCTGCTGCTCACCATCGAAGAAGCCGTGCAGGCCGAAAACATGATTGATCGCACCTTGAGCGCCTGGCGCAACGGCGACCTCGGCGCTCTCGAGCGCGAAACGACGCAGGCCCTCGTCGAACAACCGCTCGTGTATCAGAAACTCCTGGTGGACCGGAACCGCGCGTGGGCCCGCCAGATCGAGGCACTAGCGCGGGACGGCGGCAACTACCTGATCGTGGTGGGCTCCGCCCACCTGCTGGGCGAAGACAGCGTGCTGGTGATGCTCGACCGGGAAGGTTTGACGGCACGGCGCATTACCGATTAGCCCCGTCGCTTAATGACCCGCCAACCTCGGCACGACAGATAACGCGTTAGCCTGCTCGCCCGCTGATCCTCCGACCCCGGCGCGGTGCGTCAATCGCTGACGCGCTCGAAGTCTTCCCGTCCGGCGCCGCAATCCGGGCAGCGCCAGGATAAGGGAATATCGTCCCAACGCGTGCCGGGAGAGATACCGGCCTCCGGCAGACCTTTTTGCTCATCGTACTCGTAGCCGCAAATCAGGCAACGGTAAACCTTGTATTCGGCCACTTCAGTCATGGTCTGCCGGCCGGGATGCGCCGGCTACTGCGGCCGTTCCTTGCGAATGGCGCGCAGCAGCGGCCGAACGTACTCCAGCCGCTCGAGAGGATCGTCGATTTCCAGGCAGTTCTGCTTCTGCTCAAGCTCCATGGGCAGAATTTCAGCAAAGCGTGCCGCCACCCAGCCGGAGTTGCGGTAATGCTTGGGCAGCGGATCGTAGAGCTTGCCGAGGTCCTCGATGACAGCCTTCAGCAGGGTCGCCATCGGTTCGTATTCCTTCGGCAGCTCAACATCAGGTTCTGCAGCCAGCTCTTCCACCGTGCCGATGTATAAACCGTCCGCCTCCTTGTCGACGGCCTGCAGCGAGAAACGCTGCGTGCCCACCGCGGTGACGCCGAGTATGCCGTCGCTGCCCTGGTACCAGTCGGTAATGCGCGCGCGGGTGCCGATATCTGCCACCCGGACTTCACCGACTTCGGAGCCGTCGCGAATCATGATCACGCCGAACTCCGCATCGTTCTTCATGCAGCGGCTGATCATGTCGAGATAGCGCGGTTCGAAGACCCGGAGCGGCAGCGGCCCGCCCGGAAACAGCACCGTCCGCAATGGGAACAGCGGGATGCTATCGGTGAGAACCTGGGTTGCCTGGTCTGCCACAACCGAAACTATACACTCACCCGGCGCCTGACAGCGATTGCGCCAGGCGCTCGTGGATGCCCCCGAAACCGCCGTTGCTCATGACCACCACCCGATCGCCCGGCTGCGCAGCGGCAGCAATATTGCGAACGATCTCGTCGACTTCGTCACACACGAGAATGGCCCCGCTGCCGGCCAGCGCTGCATCCAGGTCCCAGTCCAGGTTGCCGGGGCGCAGGACCCAGGCCTGGTCGGCGCCGGCCAGCGCCGGACCCAGCGCATCGCGATGCACGCCCATGCGCATCGTGTTCGAGCGTGGTTCCAGAGCCACCAGCACGCGCGCAGTCGGCGCACCGGCCCGGATCCCGGCAAGCGTGCGGGCGATGGCCGTCGGGTGATGGGCAAAATCGTCATAGAGCTCGACGCCGCCGAAAGTTCCACGTAGTTCCAGCCGCCGCTTCACGCCGGCAAAACGGCCGACGGCCTCCAGCGCCGCGGCGGGTGCCACGCCCACCTCACCGGCCGCGATCACGGCCGCCGTTGCGTTCTCGGCATTGTGCGCGCCGGCCATCTGCCAGCCGACTTCACCCACCCGCACATTGCCGTGCTGCAGGCAGAAGCGCTCGCTTTGAGCAGTCCCTGTCCAGTCGGCGCCTGCGGCTGGGTCGCTGGAAAAACTCGTCACCGGGGTCCACACGTCATGGGCCAGCAGCGGATCAAGGTTGGCTTCACCGGCGCGCACCACCAAGCGGCCGGCGCCCGGCAGCGCCCGGATCAGCTGGTGGAACTGACGCTGAATGGCTGCGAGGTCGGGATAGATGTCAGCGTGGTCGAACTCGAGGTTGTTTATCACCAGCGTGCGCGGCCGGTACAGCAGGAACTTTGCACGCTTGTCGAAAAACGCCGTGTCGTATTCATCCGCTTCGATCACGAAGGCCTCACCCTCGCCGAGCCGCGCGGAGATGCCAAAGTCACAAGGCACGCCACCGATCAGGAAACCAGGCGACTGGCCGTTCGCTTCCAGGATCCATGCCAGGAGGCTCGCGGTGGTGGTCTTGCCGTGGGTACCCGCGACGGCCAGCACGTGTCGGTCGCGAAGAACTTCACGGGCCAGCCAGTCCGGCCCGGAGGTGAACGGGATTCGGCTGTTCAACAAGGCCTCGACGACCGGCAGGCCACGCGTCATCACGTTACCAACCAGCACCACGTCGGGGGCAGGCTCAAGCTGACCCGCGTCGTAGCCTTCCGTCACGTCGATACCGAGGGCGGCCAGCTGGTCGCTCATCGGCGGATATACGCCACGGTCAGAGCCGGTGACGCGATGGCCTGCGGCTCTCGCCAGCGCGGCCACGCCGCCCATGAAGGTGCCGCAGATGCCAAGAATGTGTACGTGCATCGTGTCTTTGTCAGCGCGGCGTTAACGGCCGCTTTGTGCGCCGGTGGCTGATGATCCTCTACACTCGAGGCTTATGCCAGTGCCCCAACCAGAAGTCTTGCCGCTGACCGCCGACGCGGAAATCGCCGCCCTCGTGCCCAAACTATCGGGACAAGAGGTGATAGCCGTCGATACGGAGTTCAATCGCACCAGCACCTACCGACCGCAGCTTTGCCTGGTGCAACTCGCAGCCGGACCCGACAGCGCGCTGATCGACATGCTCAGCGAAGCGAACTACGCCGGGTTGCGACAGCTGCTTGCGGATGATCCAGGCCTGAAACTTTTTCACGCGGGCAAACAGGACCTCGAAGCGCTGCAACTGACATTCGGCTGGCTGCCAAACCGGATCATGGACACGCAGATTGCCGCCGGCCTGTTGGGCCACCCGGCGCAGGCCGGCTACGCCACGATGGTGGAGACACTGCTTGGGCTGCAGCTGGACAAAGCGGCGACGCGCACAGACTGGTCGCAACGCCCGTTGACGGAAACGCAGCTGCGCTACGCGCGCGAGGACGTGGTCTACTTGCTGCAGCTCTATGACCAGCTGCGCGAAAAGTTGTTGGCTGCGGGCCGCTACGAGTGGGCGCTGGAAGATAGCGCGGCACTGCTTGATCCCACGCTGTATGTCGTCGAACCCGCCAATGCCTGGCGCCGCCTGGGTGGACTCGCGCGGCTGCCGTTGCCCGCCCTGGCGCGGGCGCAAGCCCTTGCGGGCTGGCGCGAAAGCCGGGCGCAGGCCATCGACCGGCCACGGCAATGGGTGCTGGCGGACAAGGCGCTGCTGAATATTGCCCGGGCGGACCCGCCCGACGCTGCGGCGCTGGCGCGCGTACCCGACGTACCCCCGGCCGTGGCGCGCCGCCGGGCCCGACAGCTGCTGGAGGCCCTGGCCGACGGCAACGCCGCGCTGAAGACAGATGCCACTGACGTGCAGCGCGAACCCCGAAAGGAAGCGCCTGACCCGGATGCATTGAAGGCGCTGGCAAAGCTGGTGGGTAATCGCGCTGCGCAGCTTGGACTCGCCCCGGAGATTCTTGCCACCCGCAAGGAGCTGGCAGGACTGCTGCGCGGCGAGCAGGAACAGCGGGTGACCGGCGGGTGGCGCCGCGAAGTGATCGGGAACGAACTGGTGGCCGCCGTCTAGACGCCCAAGGCCGTTTTCAGCCGCGCGTAGACTTCATCCATCTTGCCGTCGCCCGCCACGTCGCGCAGCAGGCCCGCGTCGCGATAGAAGCCCACCAACGGTTCGGTCTGCTCGCGATAGACCTGCAGCCGGTTACCAATGGTGTTCTCGTTGTCGTCGGCGCGCTGAACCAGTTCGCCCCCAGCCTCCACGCAGGCATCGAGCTCGCTCTGCGGCGAGAAATAGATATTCAGCAGCTTGCCGGTCTTCGAGCATGTGCGCCGGCCGGTCAGGCGTTTCATCAGGATGTCGAAGTCCACATCCAGCAGGCACACGGCGTCCAGCGGCTGGCCGATGTCTTCGAGCACCTCGTCAAGAGCCTTCGCCTGGACCAGGTTGCGCGGAAACCCGTCGAGGATAAAGCCGGCCCCGGTGTCCGGCTCCTGCAGCCGGTCGCGGATCATGCCGAGCACGATCTCGTCGGACACCAGTTCGCCGGCGTCCATCGCGGTCTTCGCGCGCTGGCCCAGCTCGCTGCCCGCAGCCACGGCTGCCCGCAACAGGTCGCCCGTGGAAATCTGCACGACACCGAAATCTGCGACCAGCCGGTGGGCCTGGGTCCCCTTGCCGGAACCCGGCGCCCCGAGAAATACGATTCGCATGTGTCCGCCCTTGTTGGCGTTAAATCGGGAGACAGTTTACCTATTTCCTGCCGAAGCGCTGCCGGTAAGCCAGGCGCCGCAAATGAAATGGGTCAACTGTCCCCCGATCTCGTGCTATGTTCCGGGCCCTCCGAAACGAGGTGAGCCCGATGCCCAAGCCCAATGCTTTCTATGCCCAGTCCGGCGGCGTGACCGCGGTGATCAATGCCTCCGCGTGCGGCGTGATCGAGACGGCCCGCCGGCACCGCGGCCTGATCGGCAAAGTCTATGCCGGCAACAACGGCATTATCGGTGCGTTGACCGAAGACATGTTCGACACCAGCAAGGAATCTGCCCGGGCCATCGCAGCGCTGCGCCACACGCCCGGCGGCGCCTTCGGCTCGGCCCGATACAAGCTGAAGAGCCTGGAAGCAAACCGCGCGGAGTACGAGCGGCTGATCGAGGTCTTCCGGGCCCACGACATCGGCTACTTTTTCTACAACGGCGGCGGCGACTCTGCAGACACCTGCTACAAGGTCTCGCAGCTGTCGAAGACCATGGGCTTCCCGGTGCAGGCCATTCACGTGCCCAAGACCGTGGACAACGACCTGCCGATTACCGACAACTGCCCGGGTTTCGGTTCCGTGGCGAAATATGTCGCCGTTTCCACTCGCGAGGCCGCCCTGGACGTCGCATCCATGGCGCGGACGTCCACCAAGGTGTTTATCCTGGAAGTCATGGGCCGCCACGCGGGCTGGATTGCTTCGGCCACAAGCAACTGGGCGGCGCAGCGGAAGTCATTGCACAGATGGTCCGGGACGAACTCGGGCTGAAGTACCACTACGCCATTGCCGATTACCTGCAGCGCTCCGCTCGCCACATCGCGTCGGCGACGGACGTGGAGCAGGCCTATGCGGTGGGCCGGGCGGCGGTGGAAATGGCGCTGGCCGGCAAGAATGCGGTGATGCCGGCCATCACTCGCACCTCGGACAAACCCTATCGCTGGAAAATCACCAGTGCGCCCCTCAGGCGGGTGGCGAACCGCGAAAAGATGATGCCGAAGCGTTACATAACCAAGGACGGTTTCGGCATCACTGCCGCCTGCCGCAAATACCTTGAGCCGCTGATCCGCGGAGAAGACTACCCTCCGTACCGCAACGGCCTGCCGGACTATGTCGAGCTCAAGCTTGTTCCGGTAGCGAAAAAATTGGGCAAGCGCTTTGTGCTATGATCCCCGGCGGTTCGCGGTGGGGTTCCGCCTTTCGGCGGATATCTTAAGCAAAATCAAATTCTTATAGCCGGGCTGCTCACCGCCCGGCCACACCTGCCTGTCGGGAGGGAGTCAAGCATGTCTGGGGACCTTGCCCTGTTACTGAGTGTTGGTGCGGGCCTGCTCGCGATTTTTTTTGGTGCGGTCCAGGTGCGCTGGATCCTGGCGCAACCCGCCGGCAACGCGCGCATGCAGGAGATAGCCGGGGCGATCCAGGAAGGTGCAAGCGCCTACCTGAATCGCCAGTACGCCACCATCGGCGTGGTTGGCGCAATCATCC
>CAMYJV010000078.1 GCA_947258805.1 uncultured Gammaproteobacteria bacterium
GAAGGCCGACTGGCCGCCGGCAACCTGGCAGGCGGTCAGCGAATCCTGGCCAGCGCAACTCCGGCGCAAACAAGCAGCGCGAGTGTCGGCAGCCAGGCGGTGAGCGCCGGGTTCAGGTCGTAGATCAGGCCACCGTTGGCGATGCCGCTAGCGGCCAGGAAATACGCCAGGCCGATCAACACGCCCACAGCCACGCGGGCGCCGGCGCCCGCGTTGCGCATGGCGCCGAACGAGAAGGGCAGGGCCAGCACGCACATCAGGGCAGTGGCCGCCCCGGTTGCCAGTCGCTGCCAGAACGCCACCGCGTATTCGTGGGAGTTCAATCCGCTCTGCTGGCGATAGCGCACGTAGCGATACAGGTCGACGGCATTCAGGCTTTCTTCACGGACCACCGTCAGGCCGACCATGTCGGCCGGCAGGTTGTTGGGTTCCGTGGTCCGCTCGGCCTCGCGCGTGGTGACGCGTTCATCGGTGAACTGGGTTTCGGCGTAGTTGTCGAGAATCCAGTCGTCGCTGGCGGCAACCTGGGCCGAGTCGGCGTGACCGACGGCGTCCAGGCTTTCACCCGGGCGCACCCGGAACAGGTACAGGCCGCCGAACTCGGTGCCGCCATTCGTGCGCGTGACCTGGAGATAAGTGTCGCCGTCGCGAATCCATACGGCTTTGCCGGCTACTCCGCTTGCGTTGCCGTACTTGGCCTCGGCGCGAAATTGCCGCGCGTAGCCGTCCAGCGGCGGTGCGATCCAGCCGCCGATCGCCAGTGTTGCCAGGCCCAGGATCACCCCGGTACCTCCAACCGCACCAGCCAGGCTGACTGACGACACGCCGCCGGCGCGAATCGCGATGAGTTCGCTGTGGGCAGCCAGGTTGCCCAGCCCGAGCAGTGCCCCCAGCAACGCGGCCATCGGCAGCATGTTGTAGGCATATTGAGGGAGTTGCAGCCCGGCGAATACCAGGGCATCCAGCGGCCCGTAGTCGCTGGTGCCAATGTCGCTGATTTCGTCCACGAATTCGATGAACAGCCCGAGGGCCAGCAGTACGGTCAGGACCAGCAGCGCCATGGCCATGACGTTGCGAAACAGGTAGCGGCGCAGGATTCGCATGGGGCGAGTATTCGGGCAGGCCCGATCGGTCGTCAAGTAAACTCCGGATTGGATTATCGGCGTCGGGCGACGAGACCGCATGAGCATTCGCATAATACCCGTGGCGGATCGCAGCCAGCTGCGGCGCTGGGTCGCGCTGCCCTACGACCTGTACCGGGGGGCGCCGAACTTCGTGCCGCAGCTCAGGCGAGAGCAGCTGGCGTTTTTCGATGCTGGTAGCAACCCCAGTTTCCAGTCGGCTGCCGTGCAGCTGTTCCTTGCCGAGCGGGACGGTGAGCCGGTGGGCCGGGTCTGCGGCATCGTGAATTCACTGGAGGTCGAGAAGCTCGGCCGCCGACGCGGGCGCTTCGGCTGGTTCGAGTCTGTGAATGACCACGGTGTCGCAACCGCATTGCTGGATGCGGTGCGCGGCTGGGTCGCTGACCAGGGTTGCGAGGAAATGACCGGGCCCCACGGCTTCACGGATCTCGACGTGGAAGGCCTGCTGGTGGAGGGCTTCGATGAACTGCCCACCATCAGCGGCAGCTTCAATTTCCCGTACTACCCGGAGTTGCTGGAAGGCTACGGCCTGACCAAGGATGTGGACTACTTGGAGTTTCGCGCGGCGGTGCCGGAGCGGGTGCCCCTGTTCGAGCGACTACGCAAACGCTACGGCGACGTCGATTATGACGTCGTGACCTGTGGCAGCCGCAAGGAACTCATGACCCACGTGCCGGCCCTTTGGGAGCTGCTGGAAGAAGCCTTCGAGCCCCTGTATGGCGTGGTGCCGCTGACCGCCCAACAGCGCGATTTCTACACGCAGGCCTACTTCGATTTCCTGGACCCGGACTTCGTGAAGCTGATCTTCAATCGCGCCGGCGTGATGGTGGGCTTCTTTCTCGCGATGCCCAGCCTGAGCCAGGCCTTTCAGCGCGCGGGCGGGCGGCTGTTTCCATTCGGCTTTCTCCACCTCTTGCGGGCCTTCAGAAAGCCGCGCACGGTGGATTTTCTGCTGGCCGGTGCCAAGCCCGGGGAGCCGTCACCGATCCTGGTTGCCCTTGGTCTTATCTCGATGTTCGACACACTGCGCGAACGCGGCGTCGGCTTCATCGAGACCAATCACGAGCTGGAAGAGAACACCACGGTGAACCAATTGTGGTCCAAGCTCGAGATCGTGAGTACGCGGCGCTCGCGGGTCTATCGAATGGCGCTGAGCTGAAGCTGCACCCGGGCTGTCACGGGCCCAGGCCAATGAATTCCAGCGGCCTGGTAGCCTCGACCCGGATTTCCGTGCCGGCTGGCGGCGTGAATATTTGGCCGTCCAGCGCGAAGCCTTCTGCCGTTGTCAGCGCCAGGCCCGTCACGTTGGCCGACAGATAACCGTTGGCCGGCGTCGCGCGCTGGTGCATTTTGCCGCGCAGTATGGACGGTATGACACGCAGAAAGTTCTGCGGACGGTGGCCGAGTGCAGTGAGGTGCACCGGCGCCTGCTCGTCGCCCCACCAGGGTTTCAGGCCTAGCAACAGGCGTTCCAGCGTGGTGGCCAGCACCAGGTTCTGGCGCCCGGCAAAATCCTGCCGGCCTGCCACCTGCACCTCGGTGTGATGATCGGACCACGCATGTTCGCGGCCGGCAACACCTGCCAGGCCGCGCAGCAGCGACAGGCCAGCGGCGAGTTCGTCGCGCAGTCCCCGCGAGCCCACCTGCTCGCGGAAGTGGCGCATGCCGGCAAGTATCGCGCCCGCGCCGAGGAAGAAACCGTATTCGACGGGTTGCCCGGTCCAGCTGATCGCCAGCAGCGGGCGCCTGACGCGCTTGCGCTGTTCTGTCGGTGTTGCGTGTTGTTTCATCAATGCCCGGAACGCGGCTTCGATGCCGAGCCGGCCATTCAGGTCGTGGGCGGTCAGGTTTGTCGTGCCACCCGGCAGAACCGCTATCTCCGGCTGTGGCCCGCCGGCCCTCTGCAGTTCGGTGATGACAGCTTGCGCCGTTCCGTCGCCGCCGTTGATGGCAAGCAATTCGACGTTTGCAGCCAGCAGTTCATGCGTGGCGTCGATAATCGACGGCAGATCTCGGACTTCGCGCACGTCCGCGTCGCAACGCGCGACGAGTTCGCGCAGCTGTGGCAGCCGCGCCCGAGTGCGCCCGGCCTGAACGTTGTTGATAATTCCGAGACGGCTCACGAGTGCCTGCGCCCCGTTATTTTGACAAGCTTGCCGGGCAGCTGCGTCAGTTGCCGGCAGGTTCTGGCCGGAGCCGCTTCAATGCGAAGCGCACCTCGCCAAGAAACGGCACCGAACCACGAATCTCCACCGGCACGCCGAGCTTGGTATCGATCAGCAGCACGACGTCACTGGACAACCCCAACAGGTCGATGTCCGTCGTGCCGGAACCGCCTGCCGCCAGGGCAAGTACCCGCACTTCCAGCAGCCTGTCCTTGCCGTCGACTTTCTTGCCGCCATACTCATAGTCGACCCGTGTCAGGTTCCAGCGCACTGCCGTCGCGGTAATGCGCGCCAGCTGCCCATCTTCGATAACGAGAAACTGAAATTTGTCCGCTGGGCCGCTCCAGTCGCGCGTAGCAACCAGGAAGGGCAGGCTGGCGGTATCGGACACGATCGTGCCGTCGTCCAGCTTTGGAAAGGGGCGGAATTGCTCGCGTACCTGGCCCCATTCCGACGGCGGCTTGTCCGCTTCGCCATCGAGGGGCTCGGAACGTGTCCGGGCAATGCCGGTGGTGGTATATCGCAGGTCCTTGAAATCCGGATTGTCGCTCCAGTCGCGTTGCTGGCGACGCAGTGCTGCGTTGTTGGTCGGGTCGAGATAGAGAAGTGTTTCCTTCGTCTGGCCCGAACGCCTGGAGCTCAGTGTGACGACGGCCACCTGTTCGCCCTGCATTGGCACGCCATTCCCTTGGAAAGGAATTGGGGTGGATACCTCGGCGGCAGCACCGGACAACAGCTGCTGGCTGATATCCAGCCGGATGGTCATGAACAGTTTGCTCGCCTTGTACTCGGCGCGGGCCCACGGCAGGTCGATTGCCTGGACCGGCGCAGCGCCCAGGCTGAGCAGCAGCAAAATGATTAACCGGGAGCGCAAGCCTGATCTGCGGCGTCGATTACCTGGGCGGCCTGAAGATTCTCAGCGACGACCGCGTAGGCTGTGATGATCTGGTCGATATCTTCCGGCGTGTGGGCCGCGCTCACGCTGCAGCGGAGCAGGTTCAGGTTGGCCGCAGGCGGCACGACAAGATTCACGTACACGCCGTTGTCCAGCAGCGTGTGCCATGAGTTCAGCGTGTCTTCGCGTGACTCCATCATGACGGCCACAATTGGCGATGCCTGGGGGCCCACTTTGAGGCCCATGCCGCCGAGGGCGCTGTAGAGTCGGCGTGCGTTGGCCCACAAGCGATCGCGGCGCTCGGTTTCGTCGCGCAGCTTGCGCAGCGCCACACGGCTGGATGCGATGTTCGCCGGCGAGGCCGAGGCGGTGAAAATGTAGGCCCGCATCGCATTGCGCAGCCAGGCCAGTTGCGGGTGCGGGCTCACGCAAAATCCACCCACCGTGCCCACGGACTTCGAGAATGTACCGGTAATGAAGTCCACCTGGTCGAGCAGGCCCAGTTCCTCGGCCAGACCACAGCCCCGGTGACCAAGTACGCCGAGGGAGTGGGCCTCGTCCACCAGCAGCGATGCGCCGTGCTTCTTCGTCACGGCCAGGATGTCCGCCAGCGGCGCCTGGTCGCCGAGCATGCTGTAGATACCTTCCACGACCACGAGGCATTGCTGCGCTTCGTCGCCCAGTCGGCCCAGGCGTTTGTCGAGGTTTTCCGCATCGTTGTGGCGAAAGCGGAAGACGCGCGCAGCCGACAGCTTGGCCGCATCATAGATACTGGCGTGTGAATCGGCGTCGATGAGCAATATGTCGTCGGGCCCGGCCAGGGTGGCGATGGTACCCAGGTTCGCCTGGTAACCGGTCGTGAACACGATAGCCTGCGGCATGCCGTAAAGATCGGCAATTTCGCGCTCCAGGGCCAGGTGGCTATCGTAAGTGCCGTTGGCCATGCGCGACCCGGTGGTGCCGGTGCCTTCGTCATCCAGCGCCTGGTGACCCGCCGCGATGCAGTCGGGGTCCATCGTCATGCCGAGGTAGTTGTTGGTGCCGGCGAGGATGACCTCGCGGCCGTCCACCTCGGCTCGGGTAGGGGACAATACCCGCCGCATGGGTACGCCTACCGGGCTGGTACCGTGCTGGGCGAGTTCTGCGCCGACGGCGGCCAGCGCTTCGAATTTGGTGAACAGGCTCATGGAATCAATTGGCGCACACTGCTCGCAAGATCCCTCACGGTGCGCACGTCCTGCAGCTGGTTCAACGGATAAGATATGTCGTAAGTGTCTTCAATCTGCACAATTAACTCCATGACCTTGAGCGACGGCAAACCCACTTCATGCACTAGATCGGTTTCTGGTGCGATGGGAGCGGGTTTTTCCAGCAGCGG
This sequence comes from uncultured Gammaproteobacteria bacterium, assembly GCA_947258805.1. The sequence continues at coordinate 5,581 of CAMYJV010000078.1, forward strand.
CTCGATGAATTCGATCAACTGGGTTTCGATTTGTGCCTGGTCCATGGATTCGCCCATTAGAATCGCCGCTCATATTCACACGGTCCGGCGGTCAGGACAACCGGTTCGCCAAAGCCATGATTAGTGCGGCAAATGAAAGATAGTAAAGCCGTAAACACCATTGCGCCCAAAGGCTTGCGTCGTGTTTGGGCGGTATTGTCTTACCGCTCGGGAGAGAACACGCAGATACTGGCGCTGGCAAGGGAGCTTGAGGCGCGCGGCGGCTGGTCCCTGGAGATCAAGCAGCTGGATTACCGCCCGGCAGGTTTGTACAACCTGCTGCAGGGGGTAGGTCTGCACGGCGTTCGACGGCAGTCTTCGCACCTCGACGCGCCGTGGCCGGATCTGTTGATTTCTGCGGGGTTGCGCAACGAACCGCCGTGCCGCTGGATTCGCGAACAATCCGGTGGTCAGACCCGCATCGTATTTCTCGGCCGCAGCTGGATCAGCCCGGCGCATCTCGACCTGTTGGTGACCACGCCCCAGTATCGTGTGCCGGAGCACCCGCGGGTGCTGCAGAACCGGCTGACGCTGCACCCGGTCTCGGAACCGATGCTCACTGCGTCGGCGGACAAATGGCGGCAAGCTTTCGCCGACTATCCCGGGCCGCGAACCGGAGTACTTCTGGGCGGCAGTGTCGGCCCTTACGTACTTGGTGAAGCGGCCATTGAGCGCGTTGCAAACTATATTAACGGCAGTGACTGCAGCAGCGCGTTAATTAGTTCGAGTTCGCGCACTGCCCGCGGCTTGGCAAGAGGTCTCGCCGCAAGACTTGATAAACCCACCTTCGTGTACGACTGGCAGCCGGCAGATGACAGCAATCCGTACGCGGGCATCCTGGCGCTGGCCGATGACCTGGTTGTCACCGGCGACAGCATTGCGATGCTCAGCGAAGCGGTGGCGACTGGCAAGTCCGTGGGCATCATCGACCTGGGTGCCGGGCCGTGGTCGATGGGCTCAGTGGCCGGCCGCGCGAGCACCGTGGAAGACTTGAATTTCACCGCGCGCTGGTACCGGGTCCTGATGCGTTATGGACATCGGCGTTGGACGCGTGACATAACACTGGTGCATCGGCTGCTGGTCAATAGTGGCCAGGCGGCGTGGCTGGGTGAGCCAATGCGGAGCGAGGCTCAGGTCCCGCCGAGCGATATGGACGCCGCCATCGCCCGCATTGAGGCCCTGTGGCCGGCTCAGGACTCGGCGAGCCGGGGCGTGGAGGCGGGTTCTTCGGCAAAGCGGCCATCGACGACCCGGTATACACGGTCGGACACGGCTGCCAGCGCCGACTGATGGGTGACCGCCAGGATCGTGACTTCCCCTTTCAGCTCTGTCAGCGTGCTGCAAATGGCCGCTTCGGTTTCCGGATCCAGCGCGCTGGTGGCTTCGTCCAGGATCAGCAGGCGAGGATGATGCACCAGCGCGCGGGCGAGCATGATGCGCTGGCGCTGGCCGCCGGAAAAGCGTGAGCCGCGCTCCCCGGCAACCGTGTTTAGACCATCTTTCAGTCCTGATACGAATTCCCAGGCGCCGGCCGCGCGCAGCGCATATTCGATGTCATCGTCAGTGACGTCTGCTTCACCGAGGCTGATATTCTTTGCAATAGTGTCATGCAGCAGCAGGTTCTCCTGCGGCACATAGCCTACCTGCCTGCGCCATGCCCGCAGGTCGACCGTCTCCATTGGCCGGCCGTCGATCAGCACCTGGCCGCTATTGGGCCGGACCAGGCCCACGAGCAGATCGATGATGGTGGTCTTGCCGCTTCCTGACGGCCCGATCAACGTGGTCATCGAGCCAAAGGGCACATGCAGCGAAAGGCCATCCAACACTTTGTTGTCGCCGTAGGCGAAGCGAATGTCGCGCAGCTCGAGATCTGAAGAAAACTTCACGTAGTCGCCGGACGGTAGTTCTTCAGACACGGCCGCCGCTTCATCGATGCGATGTCGCACTGACCAGTAGGCGGGTTCCCGCACTATCATTTTCTGGTACTGCTTTTGAATATTGCCAATCATGGTGGCCAGTTTGCCGGCCACCAGGGCCATCACCGTTACGGTCGATACCGCCATGTCGAACTGGACCAACGCGAGGTAAATGCCGAGGGAAATGAAGGCCGCAAAGAGCGGTTCCTGGGCCGAATCGAGGGCCGCTCGGCCCAGCACCTGTTTGCGCAGCGCCTTGTTGAGCAAATGCGTCTCGTGCTCGAGGAGGTTGTTGGAGACTTCCCCACGGTCCATGGCCTTGAAGGGTTTTACCGACTGCAGGGTGTCCGTGAGCCGGCCCAGCAGAGAGTGGTACACCTTGGTCTGCTGCTGGCCGGCCTTCTTCGACATCCGCACCAGGCCTTGCGAAACGAAGACGATGAATGCACTGGCGACCAGGCAGAACACAGTGGCCTGCCAGGAAATACTGACTGCGACCAAGGCGTAGACCAGGGCCTGGACCACCGAGGCGAGCAGCCGCGTGCCGAAGATGAAGGCCTCGGTGACGCGCATGGTTTCGGCGGCCATCGCATTGGCCATCTGGCCAACCGACTGATTAATGAAATACGACCACTGCGACCGCATCACTGCCCGCAGCAGCTCTACGCGCAGATCGGTTGTTATCTGCGCGGCGATATAGCCCACCTTGCGATTGGCATATAGCAACAGGCCGTTTTTCGCGACCAGGCCCATCACGATGATGATCAGCAGCAGGCCCAGGCTCGGAGTCAGGCCCAGGCCGCTCAGCGCATTTTCCGCCCAGCGTCCGAGCGGCGTGCGTTCGCCGTCGGCCTCGCCGAGTATGAGGTTCAGTGTGGGCAGCAGCGCAGTCAGGCTCACGCCTTCCAGCGCCGTCGCGAATATCAGCGCCAGCACCAGGCCGATGCTCTGTGAACGGTAGATAGTGAGTAGGGTGCCGATCAGACGCATGGCAGGAAGTGAGCGGAGGTGGATCCTCGGCGCAGAGCATAGCCGGGATGGAGTTCGTCGGCCACAGTGCAGCCAGCCCGGGTTTTCATGTTAACGCTGGTGGTCTCGCCGCGTGCCGTGCGCTGCGCCGCGGGGCAGTTTATCCTGCGGCCACCTGAGACCGGACCGCCATCGATCAACATGCCACTCCGCGCCGATGCGCCGCTGCCCCGAGTCTGGACCTTGCTGGGGTACAAGGCTGGCGACAATACGCAGGTGCGCAGTCTTGCCGCGGCGCTGGCCTGGCCGTGGGAGCCGCGGCAGCTGCACTACCGCTCCACCGAGCTGCTTAGCAACCTGTTTCTCGGCCCGACGCTGGCGGGCGTAAAGCCGCACGAGTCCGATGCGTTGGAGCCGCCGTGGCCCGACCTGGTGATTACGTCGGGCCGGCGGAATGAACCGGTGGCGAGATGGATTCGCGCAGCGTCGGGTCAGCACACCAAACTGGTGCAGGTGGGCCGATCCTGGTCCCGGCCGTCGGCCTTCGACCTGGTACTGACCACCCCGCAATACCAGGTGCCTGCCGCGGCTAACGTGGTGGAGCTGCAGTTGCCGCTGCACGGGATCACGGCGGCGCAGCTCGGGCAGGCGGCTCAGCAGTGGGCGCCGCGCTTTGCGTCGCTGCCGAAGCCGCGCGTCGTGGTGCTGGTGGGAGGCAATAGCGGCTCTTTCCTGCTCACTGCAGATCGGGTTCGCCAGTTGCGGGCGGTGGCCGAGAAACTGGCGAAGACCACCGGCGGGTCGCTCTGCATTTCTGACAGCGCTCGCACGCCGGCGGCCGCGCGCGACGCGCTGTTCACTGATACGGAAGTGCCGCACTATTTTTTCCGCTGGGGCAGCGACGCGGGCAACAACCCGTATCTTGGCTATCTCGCGCTGGGAGATTGTTTTGTCGTCACCGGCGACAGCCTGTCGATGGTTGCCGAGGCCTGTGCCACCGGGAAACCGGTCTACCTCATGCATCCCCAGCAGCACCCGGTGCCGCTGGACAGTGAGCCGGCACCAGGGCCGGACTGGCTCCGCCCCGGCTGGTATGGCTGGCGGCCGGTGTCGCACCGGCTGGCTCAGCGGCTCGGACCGCGGCGCATGCGCCGGGATGTGCCGGCCCTGTTGCAGGCACTGGTGGACAGCGGGCGCGCGGCCTGGCTCGGCGGCGCCGAACCCGCTGCCCCGGTGGCGGGCAACCCGGATCTTGACCGGGCGGTAACGCGGGTAAAAGCCCTGTTCTGACTCAGGCCGTCAGGGCCAGGGGCGGCTCGCCCGGCGGTGCCAGGGGCGATGTCCGGTCCAGCACGTCGAAGGCGTCGTGACGAATATGATTGCTGGCCATCTCGGCTTCGACCTCTGCCTTGGTCACGATGCCCCGGTCGAGGCACTCGCTGAGCAGGCCGAAGAACAGGCGCTCCTGGTTGGTGTCCGGGTGGCGGCGGTAGTTGCCCATCAGGCCATACTCGCCAAACAGCTTCCGGCGCGCCCGCATCAGCCAGGCCAGCGGCGGAAACAGCTTGAAGCGCTCCGCCGGGCGCCAGTCGATGGGCAGACCGGTTTTCCACGGCTGGGTGAGCCGGCGGGTGTTGTGCAGCATCTTGGTGCTTGCCGTGAGCCGGTCGAAATCGTTCCACTCATTCTCGAACAGGCCCAGGGTGTCTCGGTCTTCCAGCTTCAAACAGATCCAGTCATGGTAGTCGCGGGTGCCGGCAAACATTTCCAGGAAGCCCTGCTTCGCATCCCAGTGGCGCAACATTGCACAGTCGAGCAGCATCACGGACGAGGCCAGGCATTTGTCGACGTAGCCCTTAGGGCCCGAGCGGCGGCGGCACATGATGGCTTTGCCTTGCATGTCACGGGTCAGCAGTTCCCAGATGTCGCTCACGGCAAAAATGTCCGGGTCCATGACCACCGCACGACCCTGGTAGCCCATGAGTTCGGGCGGCGTGAATCGCAACGGCGTGAACGATTGCAGATCGTTATTCAGCCAGACCCGCTGCAGGCCGTCACGCAGGTATTCCTTGCCCTCTTGCTCCTGCAGCCATGGGTAATCATCCGTGCAGACGATGTGGACAGCAAACTTGTCCGTGTTCGACGAGTTGCGCCGCAACGCGTACTCGGCCACTTTGGCGCCAAGCATCTGCTTTGCATTGGTATGAATGAAAACGCCGTATTTCACGCGCGACTCCTGCTGAACGCGGCACTGACTGCCGCCGCTTGCCCATCGCCAAGAATTTTAGACTTAAAGTCCGCGGCCGTGTAGGGCTACTGTCACACGGCGCGCTAGCGAAAAACCCCGTCCCGATACAATCGCCAGGCGAAGCCCCAGATATGCAGCACGGGCCGGCGCCGCACGCGCTCCGGAACGTCGATCTGCTGCCCCGAATGCCGCTCCAGCTTCCAGACCAGGTAGTCCAGGCCGCCGTCGAACGTGTACCAGCCCTTGAGTAAGCGCAGCACGGAGCCGCATTTGCCCACCAGCCGGCGCAGCCACCAGCGGGCGCGCGGGACAAATTGAGCGGGTTGCGTTGCAGGCAGCTGCAGCTCGGCGGTGACGGCCTCGAAGTAATCTTTGTCCTGGGCGACGAGCTCGGCCGCGCGTTGCGGTGATTCTGCGCGCAGTTCGCAACCGAAAGTCAGGCCGAGAGCGTCGCGCCAGAGGCGGCGAAGGTTCTCACCGCCTGGGCGCGCAACGTGTGCACCCGGCTGAGCGTGTCGGCGTCCCGTGCATACAGCACCGCGCTGCGCTGGGCAAAACGGGCCCACGTAAACACGGCCAGGCGTTTTGCGGCCACTAGCCCCGGCAGGTGGTCCAGCCCGAAGACATTGTATTTGCAGCGCAGCGTCTGGCCACCGTCCTGGGCTTCGAGATAGAACACGTTCGGTGCCAGCAGCCGGTTCAGCGCGGCCAGGACAGGAGAGTGATAGGCGCGGTAGTTGTCGATAATGACGTGCAGATCGATCACGCTGTCGCCGAGTTCGCCGGTTCGCAGGCAGGAACCGTAGAACAGGATCACGGCCAGCGAATCACCGAAGCGCAACTGCAGCGCACGCGTCAGCGACGCCAGCGCGACCGGTGCTGGGCGATCGGCATCGGCGGCCAGGTAGCGGGTCAGACCGTCGTGGTCCACGTTCAAAAAAGATGTCTCGCGCTGACGCGGGGTGCAGACGCTTATAATACGCGCGCCTCGGCGCTGGCCAAATGCATGACAAATGAGTCTTTCTCTATTGCGCACTTGTCGGATCCCCACCTGACCCTGCCGGAACCCGGGGGCTGGCGACAACTGTGCAACAAGCGAGTGCTGGGACTGATGTCCTGGCGCCGTCGCCGGCGGTTCGCCCATCAGCCCGGCGTGCTGAATGCCCTGGTAGCCGACCTGCACGCGCGAAACCCTGATCACACGGTGGTCACGGGGGATCTGACGCAGATCGGTTTGCCCGGCGAGTTCGCCCAGGCTCGGGCGTGGCTGGAGCGCCTCGGTGATCCGCGTGCTGTGACTGTGATTCCTGGAAACCACGACGCGTATGTCCGCGAGCGCTGGGACAGCACTTTCGAACTGTGGCGGGAGTATCTGGCCTCCGATGGCGCGGACAGCTGGTCGGCCGGGGACTATCCCAGCCTCCGCGTCAGGGGCCCGGTGGCCATTGTCGGGATCAATACGGCGATCCCTGCGGATGTCTTGCGGGCGGTAGGGCGTGTGGGCAAATCTCAGCGCGGGCGGCTGGCCGGCCGGTTGCGGGAACTCGATGGTCAGGACCTGTTTCGGCTGGCCCTGGTGCATCATGCGCCCGTGCCCGGCGTCGACCCGTGGCGCAAGCGTTTACTCGATGGGCGCGAGACCTCGCAGGTGCTGGCCGAGGGCAAAGCGCACCTGGTGCTGCACGGTCACGATCACCGCACGCGCTGGTCCAGCATTGCGGCGACTCCAGCTATCCCAGTCGTGGCGGTGCCGTCCGCGTCGTTCGGCCTGGCGGTAGCCGACAAGCTCGCGCGCTATCACGTGTATCACCTGCGTCGGCCTGCCGGCAGGTGGGAAGCCGAGGTAGAGGTGCGGGGCCTGCGCGACGGTAGCTTCGTTGAACTGGAACGCCGCGTCCTGACAATTCCCGACTACACCTGATTCGCCGGGTCGGTGCGCAGAAGTGTGCGCGCGAATTCGAGATCGCCCACGGTGTCCACGTCAAGCGCAGCCCGGGCATCGCTGAGCAGCTTCGTATCGATGGTCATCTGCATGCGTTTGGACAACAGGCGCAGCGCTCTCGGCAGACTCAAAAGGCCGGTCAGATAACCGGCAACGGCCGCGGGGCCGAGAATGCTAACGACCCGCCAGGGGGTCTTGCGCGACTGTTCCACTCGCTGCCACTCGGTCATCAGCCGCCGGCCGCGCGGGGTGCGAAACAGGAACAGGTTGGTGCCGCAGTACGCCTCCCCGGCAAAGCGAAGGGCCGTGCAGCGGGCAGTCGGGTATTGCGCCATCACGTCGGCGTATCGGACCAGTCCGGCAGTGACGTCACCGGGCTCGCCATCCGGGGCGGCGAGCAGTTCCGAGAGCATGCCCGTGGTCAGCAGCGGGTGGTCCGCGGTGGTGAGCAGGATGCCCTGTTGCGGCGGTATGTCGGCCGCTGCCCGCGCCGCGCTGCGGGCCGGTGAGGTGTCACCCTCATGCCACTGGGCAAACCCCGGGAAGCCTGCCAGGCCGGGATTCAGCGCATTCCGTAGCTCTGGATTGCCCACGACCCGGCACTCCGCGAAGCGCCCGGACTGCGCGAGAGTGGCCAAAACCCGCTCCAGCAGGGTCTGGCCACCCACATCTGCCAGGACCTTGCAGGGGACCCCGGCCGCCTGGGCCACGGTCCCGCCCGGAGCCCGCTCGCCGGCCAGCAGGATTACAGAATAACTCATAGGATACAGATACTTATGTAATTTCCGGGCCGTGTAGCCGGCCGTTTTCCGGCTTTTCCGGGCCTTGGGCCAATTGCAGGCCTGAGACAAAAAGTGCGAAATCCGACCTGATTTGGGGTTTCCGTGACGCCATATATCAGTAACATACGCGATTGGGTTTTGTGGGACCGGGCTGCAAGGACCTGTTCGGTCGGACCGCCAACGTGAGGTAGACTCTTGGCCGTTGGGGTTGTTGGCCGAATTTTTTGGTGCCCATCGGTAGTCCAATCTGTGCGCGTGCTAGCCGGGCTTGTCACCACGGCTGGAGCATCACGAGCGATAAGTTTATGTGCAGTTATTCTGTAGGGCGGCAACGCCAGGGGAAAGTACTGCCGTAGTGGTGTGACCGGGTTTTTTTGGGAGGGCGATTTTTATGGACCGAGAGTCCCAGTCGATTCTGCGGCCCACGCCTGTAGATAGTCAGATCGAATTTCGTCCGGGCGACTTCGGCACGCTTGCCGAAGCCTTGGACTATTCGGCTCGCGGTGCGTCGGGCTTCAACTTCTATGGCCGCAAGGGCGAGTTGCAGGTTGTGCTGCCCTATGCCGAGTTGCGTACGCGCGCAAAGGCGCATGCGCGCCGCCTGCTCCAGCTGAAACTGTCTCGTGGCGATCGTGTCGCCGTGGTGGGTGAAACCACAGCGGACTTCGTGACGCTCTTTTTTGCTTGCCAGTACTCCGGCCTGGTGCCCGTGCCTCTGCCCGCACCCGCCGGTCTTGGCAAACGCGATTTCTATATTCACCAGCTGCGTAACCTGGTGAAGACCGCGCAACCGAAAGTGCTCGTTTGTTCCGCGGAACTCGTGCCGACGATGCAGGAAGCCGCCGGCGACCTGGGTCTGCGATTCCTCGGTTCTGCGCAGTCTTTCAGCGAGCTCGACGAGTCAACCCGCCCCCTTGTGCCGTCGACGCCGGAAGAAGCGGCCTACATTCAATACACCTCCGGCAGCACGCAAATGCC
>CAMYJV010000079.1 GCA_947258805.1 uncultured Gammaproteobacteria bacterium
CAGCCGGACGGTCACGGCGGCATGCCTCGAAATCTCATATGCCACCCCGGCCAGGCCGGCCCGCGTCGGGTCGCGCATGAAGCGCAAGCCGTCAAAATCCATCGCGGCGCGGGCCAGTTCAATGACGTGGCCACAGTCGGAGCGCACGTCGCCGCTGATCTCGAATTCCTGCCGCGCCAACAGGACGGCAATGCCGTGATCGCCGACTGGGCCGCTGACCACGATGCGGTCACCCGGCCGGATGCGGTGCATGCCGAGGTCAATCCCGGCCGGGCGCAAGCCGACGCCGGTTGTGGCGAGGTACAGGCCACCGCCCTCGCCCCGGGGAAGCACCTTGGTGTCACCGGCCACGACTTGCACACCGGCTGTCTCCGCCGCGGCGGCAAGGCTTTGCACAATACGCTCCAGCGTAGCGATTTCCAGACCTTCCTCGATGAAGGCGTTCAGCGACAGGAACATCGGTGTGGCGCCCGCCACGGCAAGGTCGTTAACGGTCCCGTTCACGGCCAATGAGCCGATGTCCCCGCCGGGAAACTCCAGCGGCTGGACGATGAAACCGTCCGTCGTCATGAACGGCTCGCCGTCGGCATCGAGGCTGATCGGCGCCGCGTCCAGCGTCACATCGAGCGAGTCGCTGCGCGCGGGGTTCGACAGGTGGCGCGCGAAAATCTCCGCGATGAGTTCGCGCATGTAGCGGCCGCCGTTACCGTGCGCGAGGCTGATGTATCGGTCTTTCATCGTTGTTCCATAATGGCTGATGCTTCGATGACCTGGCCAAAACACAGCCCGCCATCGTTCGCCGGTATCTCACTGTGCAGACAGACTTCGATGTTTTGTTCGCGCAACCTTGCGCAGACGCTCTCCGTCAGCTGGCGGTTCTGAAAAACGCCACCGCTCAGCCCAACGGCATCGAATTCGGTATCCTCCCGTATTTTCAGGGCCTGGTCGACCAGGGCCCGGGCCATGGTTTCATGAAACAGCCCCGCTCTGACCCCTGCCGGGCTGGCGTCTTCTGTAAGCGCATCCAGCAGGGGGGCCCAGTCGGAACGAAACACGCCATCCGCGTCCATGGCCAGCGGCAAGGATAACGCTTCGCAGCTATCGACAGCGACATGTTCCAGTTCCATCGGCCCCTGGCCCTCGAAGCTGGCAATGGTTCGACCGAGCACCAGGGCTGCTGCCGCGTCAAACAGGCGCCCGGCCGCGGAGGTTTCGAAGGTGTTGATGTCGCGCTGCCATGCCTCTCGCAGGAGCATGGGATCAGCCGCCTGTGCGCCGCCGGCCGGAAACTCGAAATGCCGGCCCTCTGCCCACATCAGTGCCGCCGCGGAACGCCCCGGCTCGCGGCCGGCCCTGTCGCCGCCGACCAGTTTGAATGGCCTGAAACTGGCTCTTCTTTTCCACCCGCCCGGCTTGCCGGCCAGGGCCTCACCGCCCCACAAGGTTCCGTCGCTGCCATAACCGACACCGTCCCAGGTAAAGACCAACCAGTTTTCGACTCCTGCGTGCTCTCCCGCCAGCGCCGAGGCGTGAGCCGCGTGATGCTGCACGCGCAGCAAGGGCAGGCCCTGCCGTTCGGCCCATCTGCTGCTTGCATAACCCGGGTGCAGGTCGCAGACAATCAAACGATAATTTACATCATATAAACTCTGTATATCTCTAATTATATTACTAAATATATCATTACTTCTCGGGCTATCGAGATCGCCGATGTGCGGAGAGACGACCACCCTGTCAGCCCAGGCCAGGGCCACGGTCACTTTCATGTGCCCGCCGGTGGCAAGCACGGCTTCCGGCAGCCTGGCACCCAGCTGGCGCTCCAGGGGTGCGATGCCTCTGCCCAGGCGTATCGTCCGCGCCGCGCCGGCCATCGGGCGGATCACCGGGTCGTCCGCCGGACGAACAATCGGCCGGTTGTGATGCAGGAAGGTATCCGCCACGCCAGCCAGCCGTTGCCGGGCCTCATCATTATCGGTGATGACAGGCTCGCCGCTGATGTTGCCCGAGGTCGCGACAATGGGTCTGCCGAAGGCCTTAAGCAATTGATGATGCAGCGGGCTGTAGGGAAGAAACACGCCGAGCTCATTGAGGCCGGGCGCCAGCCAGGGGCTCAATGGAAAATCCCGGCACTTGCGGGCCAGCACGATGGGCCGCGTCGGATCGCTGATCGCCCGGATGGTGATGTCATCGAGTTCGAGGGATTCACGCATCGCATCCAGGCCATCAGCCCCCCGGATCGGGAACATCACGGCCAGTGGTTTGTGCGGCCGCTGCTTACGCTCGCGCAACACTTGAACAGCGTGATCATTGGCGGCGTCGCAGACCAGGTGGTAACCGCCGACGCCCTTGACCGCGATGATCGCGCCGCGCTCGAGGCTGTCCACAACTTGCTCCAGCGAACAGTCCAGTTCCGGACCGCACACCGGGCAGGCCAGGGGCTGCGCATGAAAGCGGCGGTCCCGGGGAGATTCGTACTCGGCGCGGCAATCATCGCACAGCGGAAAGGCGGCCATCGATGTATTTGGCCGGTCGTAGGGCATCGCCGTGATGATGGTGTAACGCGGTCCGCACTGCGTGCAGTTGATGAAGGGGTAACCATGGCGGCGTTCCCGCGGCTCAGTCAATTCGGCCAGGCAGTCATCACAAGTGAACAGGTCCGGCGGAACGTGTATTTCCGGATCGGTCGCCGCGTCGCTGGCGAGAATTTCGAAACCGGCCAGTCCTTCGATCGCAGCCGGTTCGGAAGAGGCGAGATTCGGCCGCGCCAGCGGAGGGGCGGCGTGGACCAGGGCGCGTTCCAGTTTATCGATGCTGTCTGATGTTCCTTCCGCGTGGATAAATACTTTGCCGGAACCGTTAAGCACCGTGCCGGCAAGTCCGAGATCATGCGCCGTTACGTAAACAAAGGGGCGGTAGCCGACGCCCTGCACGCGGCCGGTGACGATGATTCGGCGAGCTTCCTTAGTCATTTTTTTGTAGGAGCGCAGCCTGCGCGCGATCGGCCGCAGGGCGGCCTCCTACAGTTTCAGGTTCACGGACGCCGCTGGCCCACCAGATCCGGCATGCGCCCTCGTCGGAAACCATGCACGGCCCGATCGGCTTGCGCGGCGTGCAGGCGCGGCCGTAGAGAATACATTCGTTCGGATAGATCTTGCCAAGCACCACGCGTGCGCAATCACAACCGGGCGGCATCTCCCCTGCCCGCTTGCGATCTTCTTCCGGGCTGATGTCAAAGCGCGCTCGCGCGTCAATTGCGGACAGTTCTTTTTTTAGACTGAATCCCGACCCGGGAATAACGCCGATCCCGCGCCAGTTCGCATCGGTAACGTCCATCACTTCGGCGAGTATCGCCCGGGCCGTCGGATTGCCGCCGGCCTGGGCAACCTGCGCATAGCAGTTATCGAGGAACGGCCTGTGCTCGATCACCTGGCGCAGGACGGAATACAGCGCGGCCAGGAGACTGTCGGTGGTAAAGCCCGCGACCGCGGCCGGGATGCCGTGTTTTTCCGCCACGAAGGCCCATTCTTCGGGGCCCATCACGGTGGACACATGGCCCGGGGCCACCAGCGCGTCAAAGCCGGGGGTGTCGCTGTCCAGCAACAATGCCACGGCAGGCCAGGTCAGGCGCCCGGAAAGCAAAACCGACAGGTTGGGCGGTAATCCGTCAATCCCACCCTCGTTGCGCAAACCGTTGGCAATCAGCCCGGCCACGGGCGCCGTGGTGGTTTCGAAACCCGCTGCGAAGAACACGACTTCCTGTTCAGGGTGGGCCCGGGCGATGGTCAGCACTTCCTCGGGCGATGATACCGGCCGCACGTCACCGCCGCCGGCCTTGACCTGTTCCAGCGAGCGCGGCTCGGCTTTAGGCGCGTTGCAGGGCACCCGCAACATATCGCCAAATGCCGCGACGATAACCCCGTTTCGCGCCAGCTGAATGGCTGCGTAAATGTCTTCTTCCGGACACACGCATACCGGGCAGCCGGGGCCAGGAATCAATTCGATTTGAGGCGGCAATGCGCCGCGCAGTCCGGCCATCGAGATGGAACGTTCGTGTCCGCCGCAGACATTCATCACGCGCACTTTTTCCGGCAGCGGCAGGCCGCGGATCCGTTCCAGCCAGCTGCGGGCTCCGCTCATTCGCTCAACTTGCCTGGTGAAGCGCCGCGCGGTCGGGCTGTACCTTCGGGCTCAATTCCTCACCGGACCGGCGCGCAGCCAGCGCATTCCTCAGCCACGAGAACCAGGCCTCGAGGCTTTCCGGGCGCCGGACTGACAGGGTCAGCACGTCGGCCGGGTTGGCGAGTTCACGTACATGCCGTTCCGCCTTGGCCGTGTCGAAATCGTCGATCACGTCGAGAAAATCAGACTTGCTCAGCAACACCAGGTTGGCCGCCCGGAACATGACCGGGTACTTTGCCGGCTTGTCGTCACCCTCGGTAACGGACAACAGGATCACATTGGCGTGGTGCCCGAGATCGAAACTGGCCGGGCACACCAGGTTGCCGACGTTTTCGATGAACAGCAGATCGAGGCCGTCAAGATCCAGCAGGTGGTCCATTTCGTGCAATGCGTCGTGGACCATATGCGCGTCGAGATGGCAGGCCTGCCCCGTCGTGATCTGTACCGCCGGCACGCCCTGCGCACGGATCCGCCGGGCGTCGTTTTCGGTCTCGAGGTCACCCTCGATCACGGCGATGGAAATCTCATCTCCCAGGGCCTCGATGGTGGCTTCCAGCAGGCTGGTTTTGCCGGAACCCGGCGATGACATCAGGTTAATGGCGAGCACACCGTGCCGGTCGAAATGCTCGCGGTTGTGCTGCGCTGTATGATCATTTTCGTGCAAAAGCCCGGCCAGGACTTCGACCGAGGTCTTGTCCACCAGGTGGGCATTGCCGGGCGTAATGTTACAGCCACAGGTATCACACATTATTCCATCTCCTTCAAAACCTTCGCGCCTCTGGGGCGCTCCGAGACTTGTTCTATTTCCAGGCTCAGTAACAGTAACTCTTCGCCCTGGGTCACGTGCACTTTCCATTCACCGCAGTAGGTGCACACCAGGCGGTTGACCGGTACCATGCTGCTGCCGCCGCATTCCTGGCATTGCACGACAACCGGCCCTTCCTCGATCTCCAGTTCGGCCTCTTCAGCAACCGTGCCCATACGGGCGATTTCAAAGGCACGCTCCAGCAAAGTTGGTTCTACCCCAGACAATGCGCCTACTCGTAATATGATACGTTCCACTGCTTTGGCGTCGTTGTCCTTTGCAATCTGTTCGACTTGCCGGAGCAGGCCCTGGCAGATGGAAAGTTCATGCATATGTCTGGGAGCCCACGCCTGCAGGATCAAGCCATGTCCGTAAAGTTCTAATCAGCCACATGGATGTCCCCTGCTGCGGCGTCTTCCGCTTCGAATATCTCATCGAAAAGATCCCAGGCGGTCCTGGCTTCGTCCTCCGTCATCTTCTGGATGGCGTGCCCGACGTGAATCATGACCAGGTCACCGGGTTTAATCTCTTCGTGCTGCAAAAGAAACAGACTCGCTTTACGCTCGATCCCACGCGCTTCGCAGCGGGCCGTGAAGCCATCGATGTCAACAACCCGCATGGGAACGCCCAGGCACATGATGATTTCCTTAATTCATGTATCAAAAGGAATTTTATTAAAGTCTACACCTCATCGCTTGACCTCGGTCAATATCATTCGCTTTTCAGAATAATATGATGCAGCGTGAAGGCCTGAATATCATTCTATTAGAGTATACTAATATTGTAATATGAGTCGTTGAGTCTCATGACGAACCTGACCAATCCGAAGAAAGTCCTGGTGATGGGTATCGGCAATACCCTGCAGCAGGATGACGGCATTGGCGTCCACATCACCGAATCATTCAGATCATCCCAGGAACGCTACCCAAACGTTGACGTTATCGACGGCGGCACCATCGGCCTTGCCCTGCTGCCTGAAATCGAAGACGCTGACGCGGTCATTATTGTCGATGCATCGGAAATCGGGGAACGCCCCGGCACCATGCGTATTTTCCGTAACGAGGAAATCGACCGGCAAATTTCCGGCAAGCGGCGCACGGTTCATGAAGTGGCGCTGGCCGACCTGTTTTCGGCAGCGTCCATTCGCGGACGCAGCCCGGAGGAACGCATACTCATCGCCATCCAACCCGCCTCCACCGAGAGCGGGGTGGAACCGACGCCTGAGGTGAGCGCCTCGATCCCACGGGCCTGTGAGGCCATTTCTTCGCTGACCAGAAGGTGGCAGCATGAGGCCTGAAACTGCCGCTCCCTGCCTCAGCGACCAGGCCACCGGAATGGCTCTATCGGTGCTGGCCGAAGTCGGCCGCATGCTCGAAGCACTGGCGGACTCCGGACAGACCAGCTCCATCGACCTCAGAAGCCTGCCGCTGACAGATGCCGATCGCAAGCAGCTCGAAGACATGCTCGGGCACGGCGAAGTCCGTGCCGAACTGGAAGTAGCCGGCAAGTCCGAAGTCTGGGAAACGTCCTACCCCGGTGCATGGTGGATCCGCCACCGGGGTGCGGGTGACATGATCGCTTCAGAAGAGATCGCGATCTGCCCGATACCTGAAATCCTGATAACACACCCTGTTGACATCGAAGCGGCAGCCGCGCGCGTCCGCCGCGAACTGGAGACAACTTATGCCTGACAAAAAAGCCCGAAGTAAAAATCCGGGGCAATCGCTTGGTGAGATGCTGGCGGAACGCGGTGTGTCCCGCCGTGCTTTCCTGAAGTATGCCTCCTACACCGCCTCGATCATGGCGCTGCCGCCAACGGCGGCCACGGCGATTGCCCAGGGGCTGGCTAACGCGCGACGACAATCCGTGATCTGGCTGTCCTTCCAGGAATGCACCGGCTGCACCGAATCATTCACGCGTGCATTCACACCATCCATCGAGGATTTGATTTTCGATTTCATCTCCCTGGACTACCACCACACACTGCAGAACGCGTCCGGCCACGCCGCTGAAGAAGCGCGAATGCAAGCGATGGCGGACAATGCCGGTGAGTACGTCGTGATCGTCGATGGTTCCATACCGCTAAAAGACGACGGCATCTACTCCACCATCGCCGGGATTACCAACCTGCAGATGCTGGAAGAAACGGCGAAAGACGCTTTCGCTATCATCGCGGTCGGAAGTTGCGCCACTTTTGGCGGCATCCCCGGCGCGAACCCTAACCCGACCGGCGCGGTTCCCGTCAGTGACATCATCACCGACAAACCGGTGATCAACATCTCGGGTTGTCCGCCGATCGCGGAGGCCATGACCGGCACGATTTCCTACCTGCTGTCCTTTGCTGCGATTCCCGAACTCGATCACCTCGGCCGGCCGAAGGCGTTCTTCGGCGAGTCGATCCATGATCGTTGCTATCGCCGGCCCTTCTACGAGCGCGGCATGTTTGCCAAGAGCTTTGACGATGAAGGCGCCCGCCAGGGCTGGTGCCTGTTCGAAGTCGGCTGTAAAGGCCCGGTCACCTACAACGCCTGCGCCACCTTGAAGTGGAACGGCGGCGTTTCCTTCCCAATCCAGTCGGGTCACGGCTGCCTGGGTTGCTCCGAACCCGGATTCTGGGATCTCGGCGGTTTCTACAAGCCGTTGTCCACGGCCAAGGGCGACCCCCTCAAGTGGGCCGGAGGAGCGGCAGTCGCCGGCGCTGCCATTGGCGCTGCCAGTGCAGCCATAGGCAGAAGCAAACGGAATAAAGTTTTAAAGGAGGGCAAATAATGGAACTTCTTGAATTTGCACGCGGCCCGGCATTGACGTTTGCCATCACGGTATTTATCGCCGGCATGGCATTCCGCATCGTGTCCCTCTTCCTCATGTGGCGGACGCGTGACTCCTCTGAAGGCAGTCCGCGCCAGCGTTCCAACTTTGTCGCAGCGATGCGCGAGATTATCCGCCGTCTGTGGCCACAGACCCCCTACAAGCAACGGACCCTGTTCCCGCTGATCAACGGCTACGTGTTCCACCTCGGCCTGGCCATCATCGTATTCCTGCTGGCGCCACACATCCTGTTTATCAAGGACCTGTTCGGACTGTCCTGGCCGGCGCTGCCCAATAACGTGATTTTCGCGGTCAGCGTGGTGACCGTCGTGTCACTGATCGCAGCGTTGGCGATGAGGACGCTGAACCCGGCACAGCGGATCATCTCGACCTTCGACGACTGGTTCACCTGGATCGTGACTTTCCTGCCGGTCATGACAGGCCTCATCGCAACCAGCCACCTGGGCGCACGATACGAGACCCTGCTGGGCTTGCACATCCTGAGCGTGGCGCTGTTCCTGATTTACCTGCCGTTCGGGAAGCTGATGCATTTCTTCCTGGTGTTCGTCACGCGCAGCCAGACCGGCGCGCACCTGAGCCACCGCGGCGCTCAGCTTTAAGGAGAAACACAAATGAACGCAAGAGTCGTAGTTGATCCTGTCACCCGTATCGAAGGCCATTTGCGCATCGAGGCGGAAAGAAGCGATGACGGACAAATTGTCAGCGCCTACAGTTCGGGCACCATGGTCCGCGGTATCGAACTGATCCTGCAAGGACGTGATCCGCGCGACGCGTGGGCCTTCGCCCAGCGCATCTGCGGCGTCTGTACGCTGGTGCATGGCATCGCGTCGGTGCGAGCGGTGGAGAACGCGCTGGATTACAAGATTCCGCCCAACGCGCAGTTGATCCGCAACCTGATGATCGCCGCCCAGTATGTTCATGACCATGTGATGCATTTTTATCACCTGCATGCCCTGGACTGGGTGGACGTGGTCTCGGCCCTGTCGGCCGACCCGAAGGCCACTTCGGAATTGGCCCAGTCCATTTCGGATTACGCCAAGTCCAGCCCGGGTTACTTCCGGGATACACAGACCAAGCTGAAGAATTTCGTGGAAACCGGCCAGTTGGGCATATTCACCAACGGCTACTATGGCCACCCGGAATTTCGCCTGCCGCCCGAAGCCAACCTGATGGCCGTGGCGCATTACCTGGATGCGCTGGAGTGGCAACGCGAAGTCGTCCAGATCCATACCATCTTCGGCGGCAAGAACCCACACCCCAATTTCCTGGTGGGCGGGGCGCCCTCCCCGATCAGCAACGATCCGTCATCGGCCACGGGCGGCGCGGCAGCTACCGCCGCCAATATCGTCGCCTTCGGACAGATCCGCGACATCATAGGCCGCATGCGCCAATTCGTTGACCAGGTCTACGTACCCGACACCATCGCCGTCGCCAGTTTTTATAAAGACTGGTTCGGGCGCGGTGAAGGGCTGGGCAATTTCCTGACCTACGGCGATTTCCCTTCCGAAGGGCTGGATGACCCCACCACCTGGATGATTCCGAGCGGCGCCATCCTGGATCGCGACCTGACGAAGATTCACGAGGTCGACATGAACGACCCCAGCCAGATCCAGGAATTCGTCGGCCATTCCTGGTACGACTACGAAGGCGGCAAGAACATTGGCCTGCACCCCTACGAGGGTGAAACCAATCTGAACTATACCGGTCCGAAACCGCCCTTTGAGCAACTGGATGTCCAGGGCAGCTACTCCTGGCTGAAGGCGCCACGTTGGCGTGGCCACGCGATGGAAGTGGGCCCGCTGGCCAGGGTATTGATGCTGTACGCTTCCGGCCACGAACCGACCCGGGAACTGGCCGGCGCAGTGCTGAGCCAACTCGACGCACCGCTCGAAGCGATGTTCTCGACGCTGGGACGCACCGCTGCACGAACCCTGGAAACCAAGATCATCGGCGACCAGATGTCCATCTGGCTGGACAAGCTGATGGCCAACATAAAGGCCGGCGACCTCGATGTTCACAATGATGAAATGTGGGACCCGTCCACCTGGCCGAAAGAGTGCAAGGGCGTGGGCTTCATGGAAGCGCCGCGCGGCGGCCTGGCCCACTACATCGTGATCAAGGACAAGAAGATCGATAACTACCAGGCCGTGGTGCCCAGTACCTGGAATGCCGGCCCGCGTGATCCGTCCGGCCAGCCGGGTGCTTACGAGGCCGCGCTGATGGACAACCACCAACTCGCCATCCCGGAGCAGCCGCTGGAAATCCAGAGGACGATACACAGCTTCGATCCCTGCATCGCCTGTGCAGTGCACGTGATGGATCCGGACGGTGAAGAACTGGTGCAGGTAAAAGTAACCTAATAATGTAAGAGGCCGCCTCGCGGCCAATCGCGGGCATGGCCCGCTCCTACGAGAGGATTGAAAATGAATGCGACGACACAAGAATCATCCGCTCAAGTTGCCGCCAACAAGTTCCTGGCACTGAACAGCGGGAACCTCGCAGCTTACCTGGAATCCTGTGTGAAGTGCGGCCAATGCGCGACCGCCTGTCATTTCTATGAAGTGACCGGCGATCCCAAGTACACACCTGCCTACAAACTGTTCCCGATGGCCAAGGCCCACAAAAAGACCCAGTGGCCCTGGAAATGGTTTGGCGGCCCGAAGATCACCGAAAAAGACCTCCAGGAATGGGAAGAACTGTTGTTCGACAGTTGCACGATGTGCGGTCGCTGCACGCAAGTCTGCCCGATGGGTATCGACATCGCTTCGATCGTGGCGGCTTCGCGCCAGGCGTTCGCCGCTGCGGGCCGCGGGCCGGCGGACCTGTTCGAAGCGGCGGAGAACGTGCTGACCAAGGGCAGCCCGCTGGGTGTAACGCCCGCGGTGTTCGACGGCCGCGTGGAGTGGCTGGAAGACGACTATGAAGTCGACATTCCGCTCGACAAGGCGAAAGCGGCCGTGCTGTTGACCGTCTCCTCCATCGAGTTGATGAAATACCCCAAATCCATCGTCGCGATGGCCCGGCTGCTCAATCAGGCCCGTGTCGACTGGACCTTCAGCACCAAGGGATACGAGGCCACCAACTTCGGTTTCCTGGCCGGCAAGCCGCACATCGCCAAACATGCGATCGAAAAGCTGGTGAATACCGCCGAAGAAATCGGGGCCAAGGTTTTGATTATCCCCGAATGCGGCCATGCCTACGGCGTGTTGCGCTGGTCCGGCGCCAATATCCTGGGCAAGCCTTTGCCGTTTACCGTTATGCACATCACCGAGGCCCTGGCCCAGCTCAAGGAACAAGGCCGCCTGAAATTCAAGCCCATCGAAGGTTCGCGCACATACCACGATCCCTGCCAGATCTCGCGACGCGGCGGAGCCACCCAGTCAGCCCGCTACCTG
>CAMYJV010000080.1:0-11492 GCA_947258805.1 uncultured Gammaproteobacteria bacterium
CACGTAGATCATGGCAAGACGACGCTGACGGCGGCATTGACGAAGGTAATGGCCGCCAAGCACGGTGGCGAGACGAAGGCCTTCGACCAGATTGACAACGCCCCGGAAGAGCGGGAGCGGGGGATCACGATCGCGACGGCGCACGTGGAGTACGAGAGTGACAACCGTCACTACGCGCACGTGGACTGCCCGGGGCACGCGGACTACGTGAAGAACATGATCACGGGTGCGGCGCAGATGGACGGCGCGATCCTGGTGTGTTCGGCGGCGGACGGGCCGATGCCGCAGACGCGCGAGCACATATTGCTGGCGCGGCAGGTGGGGGTGCCGTACATCGTGGTGTACCTGAACAAGGCGGACATGGTGGACGACGCGGAGCTGCTGGAGCTGGTGGAGATGGAGGTCCGGGACCTGCTGTCGACGTACGAGTTCCCGGGCGACGACACGCCGATCATCACGGGATCGGCGCTGAAGGCGCTGGAAGGCGACACCAGTGAAATTGGTGCGCCGTCGGTGGAGAAGCTGGTTGAGGCGCTGGACAGCTGGATTCCGGAGCCGGAACGGGCGATTGACGGTGCCTTTTTGATGCCGGTGGAAGACGTATTTTCGATCTCGGGCCGCGGCACGGTGGTAACGGGGCGGATCGGGCGCGGCATCGTGAAGGTGGGCGACGAGGTGGCGATTGTCGGCATCAAGGACACGGAGAAGACGACGTGCACGGGCGTGGAGATGTTCCGCAAGCTGCTGGACGAAGGGCAGCGAACTCGATCACGCCGCACACCAAGTTCGAGGCCGAGGTGTATGTGCTGACGAAGGAAGAGGGCGGCCGTCACACGCCGTTCTTCAAGGGCTACCGGCCGCAGTTTTACTTCCGGACCACGGATGTGACGGGGGCGTGCGAGTTGCCGGAGGGCACCGAGATGGTGATGCCGGGCGACAACGTGCAGATGAAGGTGGAGTTGATTGCGCCGATCGCGATGGAAGACGGGCTGCGGTTTGCGATCCGCGAGGGTGGCCGGACGGTCGGGGCCGGCGTAGTGGCGAAGATTATCGAGTAAGACCCTCCGAAGCCCGGGCGGCGGGCATCTCCCTGGTAGGAATGGCTCGCTTTGCTGCGCTTTACTTCCTCCCAGGGAGATGCCCGCCACCCGGGCACGAACGAGGGGAATCCCTCGATGGCGGGATTTTTTTGTGACAGGCCACGGAGGCAGGCCGGTCGCGGGGACAGTCCCGGACCGGAAGTAAAGCGCAGCGCAGCGAGCCATTCCGGGGAGGGACTGTCCCCGCGACCGGCCGGAAAGCAGGACACAGGACAAAGACATGGCAACGAACCAGAACATACGGATCCGGCTGAAGGCCTTCGATCACCGGCTGATCGACACCTCGGCGCGGGAAATCGTCGAGACGGCCAAGCGCACCGGCGCCCAGGTGAAGGGGCCGGTGCCGCTGCCGACCAAGAAAGAGCGATTTACGGTGCTGATTTCGCCCCACGTCAACAAGGACGCCCGGGATCAGTACGAGATGCGCACCCACAAGCGCATGATGGACATTATCGAGCCGACGGATAAGACGGTGGACGCGTTGATGAAGCTCGAGCTGCCGGCCGGGGTGGACGTTCAAATCAAATTGAACTGACCAGATTTAGTGCTATAATTTTCGGCTCGCTGTGGCCCGGGGTGGGTTTTCCCGCACCGGGCTTAGTTGCGAGTGAGGCGGGCTGAAGGCGGCTGCCCAGGCCGATTCCCCAAGGGAAGTGCCCCGCCTCGTTTGGGCAGCAGGGCGGGTGGAGCGCAGTACCGGGTAAGAAAACATCCAGACCCGGGCGCAGTGTTTGTATCATTTTAAAGACAGTTCCGGTTCCGCGGAGGAATCCGGGGCGGCAGAGGTTCCGGCATGGCCATTGGGCTGATCGGCAAGAAGTGCGGCATGACGCGGGTCTTCATGGACTCGGGCGAGTCCGTGCCCGTGACCGTGATCCAGGCGCTGCCCAACCGGATCACCCGTGTCAAAGACGATGACGGCGACGGCTACTCCGCCCTGCAGGTTACGACCGGTGGTGCCAAGGCCTCGCGGCTGAGCAAGTCCGTGGCCGGCCAGTACGCGGCAACTTCTACCGAACCTGGCGAAGGTCTCTGGGAATTCCGCGTCGAACAAGGTGAGAACGAAGGCCTGGAGCCGGGGGCAGCATTGACCGTCGAGCGTTTCGAGGCCGGCCAGAAGGTGGACGTCGCCGGCACGACGATCGGCAAGGGCTACGCCGGTGTCGTAAAGCGCCATCATTTCCGGACCCAGGACGCTACGCACGGCAACTCGCTGGCCCATCGCGCACCGGGTTCCATCGGTCAGAACCAGACACCAGGCCGGGTGTTCAAAGGCAAAAAGATGTCCGGTCATCTCGGCAATGTCCGCCGCACCGCACAGAACCTCGAGGTCGTTAAGGTTGACGCAGAGCGTAACCTGATTCTCGTGAAGGGCGCGGTCCCCGGGCACAGTGGCGGCCGTTTGGTGGTAACGCCGGCGACCAAGGCCCGGGGCTGAGACGGAGCTGCGACATGAAGCTTGCAATTCAGGGTGGAAAAGGCAGCCTCGAAGTCGCTGACAGCACTTTCGACGCCGCGTTCAATGAGGCACTGGTTCATCAGGTCGTAACGGCGCATCGCGCCTACGCGCACCGTGGCACCAAGGCGCAAAAGACCCGCGCCCAGGTGCGTGGCGGCGGCACGAAACCCTGGCGTCAGAAAGGCACCGGCCGCGCTCGCGCGGGCACCATTCGGAGCCCCATCTGGGTGGGCGGCGGGCGCGCTTTCGCAGCATCGCCACGGAGCCATGCGCAGAAACTGAATCGCAAGATGTATCGGGCAGCCATGCGCTCCATCCTGTCTGAGCTCGTTCGCCAGGAGCGCTTGGTGATTGTCGATGAGCTGAGCTGCGAGCAGCCGAAGACCCGCGAGCTGGTTGGTAAGCTCGACAAGCTCGGGCTGCAAAATGTGCTGATCGTCGTCCACGAGTACGACACCAATACCTGCCTCGCGGCGCGCAACCTGCCCGGCGTAGACATTCTGGACCTGCGCGAAGTGAATCCGTTGAGCCTCGTTCGCTATCCCGTAGTGCTGGCCACCAAGGCCGCCGTCAAGGGTCTCGAGGAGCGCTTCTCATGACTGCCATAGCGAACCAGGAACGGCTGATGACGGTCTTGCTCGGACCCCACCTGTCGGAGAAGAGCACGCGCGTTGGCGAAGCGAACAATCAGGTCGTCTTTCGGGTTCGCCGCGACTCCACCAAGCAGGAAGTTCGCCGGGCCGTGGAAATGATGTTCGAGGTAAAGGTTGAAGGTGTCCAGATCGTGAACATTCGGGGCAAGGTCAAGCGCTTCGGCCAGACCATGGGCCGCCGGCACGACTGGAAGAAGGCTTACGTCACCCTCGCCGAGGGCAACGACATCGATTTCCTCGGCGCCGACTAGGGAAAGGGACGCGATCATGCCGCTGCAGAAACTCAAACCGACCTCCCCCGGACGCCGTTTTACCGTCAAGGTCCGGTCTCCGGAGCTCCACAAGGGTGAGCCCCACGCGCCGCTGCTCGAAAAGCATTCGCGCACCGGCGGGCGGAACAATAAAGGTCGCATCACCACCCGGCATCGCGGTGGCGGTCACAAGCGTCACTACCGCGTGGTGGACTTCAAGCGGAACAAGGACGGAGTACCCGGCCGTATCGAGCGAATCGAATACGATCCGAACCGCAGTGCTCACCTCGCGCTCGTTCTGTACGCTGACGGAGAGCGCTGCTATATCCTGGCGCCGGACAAGATCAAGGCTGGCGATGAAGTCATGTCTGGGCGCGAGGCACCGATCAAGACTGGCAACGCCTTGCCTCTGCGAAATATTCCGCTGGGCACCCAGGTGCACTGCGTGGAGCTGAAGCCGCGGAAAGGCGCCCAGATGGTGCGCGCGGCGGGCAGCAGCGCACAGCTCGTTGCCCGTGAAGGCGTTTACGCGACCCTGCGGATGCGGTCCGGCGAAATGCGCAAAGTGCACGTGAACTGCCGCGCCACTATCGGTGAGGTCGGACACGGCGAGCACAGCCTGCGCAAGCTGGGCAAGGCGGGCGCCCAGCGCTGGCGTGGCCGTCGCCCCACGGTGCGCGGCGTGGCCATGAACCCGGTAGATCACCCCCACGGCGGCGGCGAGGGCCGCACCTCGGGTGGTCGCCACCCCGTGACGCCATGGGGACTGCCGACCAAGGGTTATAAGACCCGTAATAACAAGCGTACCGATAGCATGATCTTGCGCCGCCGCAAGAAATAGTTGCCCGCATAGCGAGGAAATACAGTGCCCCGTTCCGTCAAAAAAGGCCCGTTCGTCGACGAGCACCTGGCCAGGAAGGTCGCCGTAGCTGCCCAGGCGGGCAGCCGCCGGCCCATTAAGACCTGGTCGCGGCGTTCGATGATCCTCCCCGATATGGTGGGGCTCACCATCGCCATTCACAACGGTCGCGACCATGTGCCCGTTCTGATCTCGGAGAACATGGTTGGGCACAAGCTGGGCGAGCTCGCGGTTACGCGGACCTTCAAAGGCCACTCGGGTGACCGGAAGACCAGATAGGGCCAGAGTCATGAACGTTTCAGCAAAACTCAGGTACGCACGCATCTCGCCGCAGAAATGCCGACTGGTAGCCGACGCCGTGCGTGGCAAGACCGTGGAGAGCGCGCTGCAGATCCTGGGGTTCATGCCGAAGAAGGGCGCTGCAATAGTGAAGAAAGTGCTGGAATCTGCCGTGGCGAATGCCGAGCACAATCACGGGGCTGACGTAGACGAGTTGAAGGTGTCCTCCATCATGATCGATGAGGCGCCCACGCTGCGACGCTACCGTGCGCGCGCGAAAGGTCGGGGTGCGCGCATCATCAAGCGCAACAGTCATATCACCGTGCAGGTCGCGGACGAGTAGGAACAGGCTATGGGTCAGAAAGTCAATCCAATCGGCATCCGACTCGGCATCAGCCGCGACTGGGCGTCTCGCTGGTATCCAGACAAGCATAATTTTGCGGAGCTGGTGGCTTCGGACTTCGAGGTGCGCGAGTTCCTCAAGAAGAAGCTGAAAGATGCTTCCGTCAGCCGCATTCATATCGAACGTCCTGCCCGTAAGGCGCAGATCACTATCCACACGGCGCGGCCGGGTATCGTCATCGGCAAGAAGGGCGAAGACATTGAGCGCCTGCGCACTCAAGTCGCTCGCATGCTGAATTTGCCGTTGCCGGACGTGCGCCTGAATATCGCCGAGGTGCGCAAGCCCGAGTTGGACGCACAGCTGGTTGCAGAAGGTATCGCCCAGCAGTTGGAGCGCCGTGTCATGTTTCGCCGCGCGATGAAGCGGGCCGTGACGAATACGATGCGACTCGGCGCCCAGGGCGTGAAAATTAAGGTCGGCGGTCGCTTGAACGGCGCCGAGATTGCCCGCAGCGAGTGGTACCGCGAAGGGCGCGTGCCGCTGCACACTTTTCGCGCTGATATCGACTATGGCTTTGCTGAGGCGCGCACCACCTACGGCGTGATTGGCGTCAAGGTCTGGATTTTCAAGGGCGAAGTCTTCGACGCCAAAGACTCGGCCGCCGAGGCTGCCGAACAGGCATCCAGATAGGGAAGTTGAGCGATGCTTCAGCCTAAACGCACCAAATTTCGCAAGCAGCACAAGGGCCGCAATCGTGGTCTGGCCGTGCGTGGCAGTTCCGTGGCATTCGGTGAGTACGGCCTGAAAGCAACGGGTCGTGGACGTATTACGGCTCGCCAGATCGAGGCCGCGCGGCGGGCTATGACCCGGTACGTCAAGCGCGGCGGCAAGATCTGGATTCGCATATTCCCCGACAAGCCGATTACCAAAAAGCCACTCGAGGTTCGCCAGGGCAAAGGCAAGGGCAACGTCGAATACTGGGTCGCCCAGATTCAGCCCGGCCGGGTCCTCTACGAGATGGAGGGTGTCGCCGAAGAAGTCGCCCGCGAGGCCTTTCGCCTGGCAGCAGCCAAGCTGCCGGTGCCTACCATTGTCGTATCGAGGCAGGTGCTCTGATGAATGCGGAAGAGATGCGCGGCAAGACCGAAGCGGAACTGGCCGAGGAGCTGGTAAAGCTGCGTCGTGAACAGTTCAACCTGCGTATGCAGCAGGCGACCGGCCAGCTGGTGCGGTCCGATCAGTACGGCAAAGTTCGCAAGGACATTGCCAGGATCAAGACGGTGCTGAACGAGCGCACCGCAAAGGCTTAATGGAAAGAACATGAGCGACCAAGAGCAGACTGCGACAGACACCGCTGGCAAGAATGTGCGGACGGCAACGGGCCGTGTCGTCAGCAGCAAAATGGACAAGACGATCGCGGTGGCGATTGAGCGCAAAGTGAAGCATCCGATGTACGGGAAGTACATTAAGCGGACGACCAAGGTGCTCGCCCATGACGAGCAAAACGACTGCAACGAGGGCGACACGGTGTCTATCAGTGAATGTCGACCGTTGTCGAAGAACAAGTCCTGGAGTCTGGTGGAAGTCGTCCAGCGCGCAGACGCTGGCTGACGCCCGGCTTTGATTGACGGAAGCTGACCATGATCCAGATGCAGACAAACCTGTCCGCCGCCGATAACAGCGGTGCTCGCCGCCTGCAGTGCATCAAAGTGCTGGGTGGATCGAAGCGTCGTTATGCCGGCGTCGGCGACATCATCAAGGTCAGCGTGAAAGATGCGATACCGCGAGGCCGCGTGAAGAAAGGTGAGGTCTACAACGCGGTGGTCGTGCGCACTCGTAAGGGTGTGCGTCGGGCCGACGGTTCATTGATTCGATTCGATGGCAATGCAGCCGTGCTGTTGAACAATCGGTTTGAGCCTATTGGTACCCGCATTTTTGGGCCCGTGACCCGGGAGCTGCGCACCGGGCGTTTCATGAAGATTATTTCCCTGGCGCCGGAAGTGCTCTGAGCGATACCGAGGGACGGCGAGAGTAATGCAAAGACTACGCAAGGGCGACGAAGTCATCGTGATCACCGGCAAAGACAAGGGCCGCCGGGGCACGATCCTGAACGTCATAGAAGATGACCGGGTGCTGGTTGAGAATGTGAACGTTGTCAAAAAGCACCAGAAGCCAAACCCCAACGCCGGTGTGCAGGGCGGCATTATCGAAAAGGAAATGCCCCTGGACGCATCGAACGTGATGCTGTTCAACCCGCAGACCGGCAAGGGTGATCGCGTGGGCGTCAAGACGCTGGAGGACGGTCGGAAGGTGCGCTTCTACAAGTCCAACAAAGAAGTTGTGGACGTCTAGTAGCCGCGCGCAGGAGCATTCAAGATGGCCAGATTGCAGGAATATTACAAGGAGACGGTGGTGCCCAAGCTGATGGAACAGCTGGGCGTCAATAACGTCATGCAGGTACCGCGGGTCGAGAAAATCACGCTGAACATGGGCGTGGGTGAAGCCGTTGCTGATCGCAAGGTTGTCGAGAAAGCCATGGAAGACATGGAAAAGATTTCCGGCCAGAAGCCCAACGTCTGCAAGGCGCGCAAGTCTGTTGCTGCCTTCAAGCTGCGTGATGGCATGGCCATTGGCTGCAAGGTGACGCTGCGGCGCGAGCGGATGTACGAGTTCCTGGACCGCCTGATCAACATTGCCATTCCGCGCGAGCGGGACTTCCGGGGTTTAAACCCCAAGTCTTTCGATGGCCGGGGTAATTACAGCCTGGGTGTTCAGGAGCAGATCATTTTTCCGGAGATCGATTACGACAAGATCGATACGATTCGCGGCATGGACATCACGATTACGACGTCAGCTGTCGACGACGAACAGGGCCGGGCTTTGCTCGACGCTTTCAATTTTCCCTTCAAGAAATAGATACGGGTCAGATCAGAGCATGGCAAAGAAATCGATGATCGCTCGCGAAGTCAAACGCGCAAAAATTGTGCAACGCTACGCAGCGAAGCGGGCAGTGTTGAAGGAAATCATCCAGAGCCCGAAGAGCTCCGAGGAAGATAAGCAGGCAGCAATGCTGGCGTTGCAGAAAATGCCGCGGGATGCGAGCCCCGTGCGTATGCGTAACCGTTGTTCGATTTCCGGCCGGCCGAAGGGTTATTACCGCAAATTCGGCCTGGGCAGGAACAAGCTGCGTGAGCAGACGATGGCCGGCAATATTCCAGGCCTTGGTAAGGCTAGCTGGTAAGGCGGCAGACGGAGTAATGGCATGAGCATGACAGATCCCATCGCCGATATGCTGACCCGGATTCGCAACGGTCAGGCCGTTGGTTTCGACACCGTGCGGATGCCGTCGTCGACGACCAAGGTTGCGATCGCGAAAGTGCTGGCGGAGGAAGGTTATATCGATCGTTACGAGATCGAAGATCAACCCGGCAACAAGCGCGAACTCGCGGTCTGGCTGCGTTACTTTGAGGGCCGCCCGGTGATCGACGAGCTGCATCGTGTGAGCCGGCCGGGTCTGCGGGTCTACAAGAACAAGGATGAACTGCCGAACGTGCTCGGCGGGCTTGGTGTTGCGATCGTGTCCACGTCCGCGGGCGTGATGACCGACAAGACCGCCCGGCGTAAAGGCTTCGGCGGTGAAGTCCTGTGTGTTGTGTCCTGATCGAAACGACTGCGGGAAAGCGGTGCAGGAATCATGTCCAGAATTGCTAGCAAATCACTGAGCCTGCCCAAGGGCGTCGAGCTGAAGCAGACCGGCAGCGATCTGTCGGTTAAGGGCCCGAAGGGTGAGCTGCACCTGGCGTTGAGCCAGGAGGTCGAAGTCAAGGTGGACGGCGGTGAAGCGAATGTCGCCTCTCGTTCCGGCTCGCGCTTTGCTAACGCGATGACGGGCACAACCCGAGCGCTGCTCGGCAACATGGTGACGGGCGTGACGAACGGTTTCGAGCGGAAACTGGAGCTGGTTGGCGTCGGCTATCGAGCTCAGGCCAAGGGGAAAGCCCTGAACTTGACGCTCGGTTTTTCGCACCCGGTGGAATATTCGGTGCCCGAGGGCGTCACGATCGAGACGCCGAGCCAGACCGAAATCATCGTGAAGGGTATCGACAAGCAGAAAGTTGGCCAGGTTGCCGCAGAGATTCGTCGCTACCGCCCGCCAGAGCCCTATAAAGGCAAGGGCGTGCGCTACTCGGATGAGCAGGTGGTGATGAAGGAAGCGAAGAAGAAGTAGCGCCGCGGAGAAGAGCAGGAAATGAACGGAAATATCAGACGGCTGCGCCGGGCGAAAAAAGCCCGGGCCAAGATCCGCTCGCTGGGCGTGCCTCGGCTGACCGTGCATCGTACGCCGCGGCATATATATGCCCAGCTAATCGGGCCCGATGGCGCCGTGATGGCAGCTGCATCCACGGTGCAGAAGGCGCTGAAAGACGGCAGTGGCACCGGCAATGTCGCTGCGGCGGCAAAGGTTGGCAAGGCCATTGCAGAAAAAGCAACGGCGGCGGGCGTGAAGCAGGTGGCTTTCGACCGTTCGGGTTTTCGCTACCACGGACGTGTCCGGGCGCTGGCAGATGCCGCGCGCGAAGGTGGCCTGGAGTTTTAGGCGGAGTGTTAATGCATGGCAAGGGTTGAACAGTCACAAGGATCCGACGACCTGCTGGAGAAGCTGGTCACGGTGAATCGCGTGGCAAAAGTGGTCAAGGGTGGTCGCCAGTTTGGTTTCACCGCTCTGACCGTGGTCGGCGACGGTGCCGGCCGTGTGGGCTTTGGCTACGGCAAGGCGCGTGAAGTGCCCATCGCAATTCAGAAGGCGATGCAGGTGGCCCGCAAGAACATGCGCGATGTATCGCTGCGTGAGGAGACGCTTCACTATGCGATGCAAGGTCGTCACGGAGCGACGCGCGTGTTTATCCTGCCGGCGTCTGAAGGTACCGGCGTGATCGCCGGGGGCGCGATGCGCGCCGTTTTCGAATGTGCCGGTGTGCGTAACGTGCTGGCCAAGAGCTACGGCTCTCGCAACCCCATCAATCTCGTGAGGGCGACCATCGACGCGCTGTACCGCGCACAGTCGCCGGAGCGTATTGCAGCCAAGCGCGGCAAGTCCGTCGCTGAGATTACCGGGTAACAGGACCATGGCAGCACCCGCAAAACTGAAGGTGACACTGATTCGTAGCAAGCATGGCCGCTTGAAGGCCCACCGTGCCTGTGTCGCGGGGCTTGGCTTGCGGCGTATGCACCAGACCGTGGAAGTGCTCGACACGCCCGAGAATCGCGGCATGGTGAATAAGGTGGCATACCTGCTGCGGGTAGAGGAAGCCTAGATGAAACTGAACACGCTGAAACCGGGCAGCCGCAGAATGCGCAAGCGCGTGGGTCGCGGCCACTCTGCCGGCCAGGGCAAGACCTGCGGCCGTGGCGTAAAGGGCCAGCACGCGCGGTCTGGCGGTTACCACAAGACGGGCTTCGAGGGTGGCCAGATGCCGTTGCAGCGACGCCTGCCAAAGATCGGCTTCCGTTCACGAACCGCCGGAGATGTAGCGGAGCTGCGCTTGCACGAACTGGCTTTGCCACAGGATGACGTGGTGGACCTGGACAGCCTGAAGCGGTCGGGTCTGGTGTCTTCCCGGGCCAAGGGCGCGAAGGTATTCGCGTCGGGCAAACTCGAAAAGGCGGTGAAGATCAAGGGCCTGGCGGTGACGCCGGGTGCCCGCAAGGCCATCGAGGCCGCCGGCGGCAAGATAGAGGACTGAGCGTCTTCGGGCGCGCATCAAGGACATGGCGAAAGGCAAGATAGTCAATCCAGCTGCTGCGCTCGGCGAAGCCTCCCGCTTTGCCGACCTGCGGTCGCGCCTGTTCTTCCTGTTCGGCGCCCTGATCGTTTACCGGATCGGCACCTTCATCCCGGTGCCGGGCATCGATCCGGTGTCCCTGGAGCAGTTTTTCCAGGAACAGGAAGGGACCATCCTCAGCATGTTCAATATGTTTTCCGGCGGTGCGCTGGAACGCTTGAGCATTTTCGCGCTCGGCATCATGCCGTACATCTCGGCCTCCATCATCATGCAGATGGCCAGCGTGGTGATTCCTGAGCTGGCTGCCGTCAAGAAAGAAGGCGAAGCCGGCCGGCGCAAGATCACTTCTTACACCCGCTACCTGACGGTAATTCTTGCATCGCTCCAGGCCATGGGCGCGTCCGTGGCCCTGCAAAACCAGGGCGTCGTCATTGCGCCGGGCTTCAACTTCATTTTCACGGCGATGGTCACTTTGGTCACCGGCACCGTATTCCTGATGTGGCTTGGTGAGCAGATCACCGAACGCGGCATCGGCAACGGGATTTCCATGATCATCCTGGCGAGCATTATTTCCGGTTTGCCGTCGGCCATCGGCGGCACGCTGCAGCTGGTAGAAACGGGCGAGGTTTCAGCAGCCCTCGCGCTGCTTTTGGTCGCGTTGGTGCTCGCCGTCACTTACGGTGTGGTCTTCATAGAGCGCGCGCAGCGGCGAATTTCGGTGCACTACGCAAAGCGGCAGCAAGGCCGGAAGATGTACGCGGGCCA
>CAMYJV010000080.1:11514-14061 GCA_947258805.1 uncultured Gammaproteobacteria bacterium
AAGCTGAACATGGCGGGCGTCATTCCGCCGATTTTCGCCTCCAGCATCATCCTGTTTCCGGCCACCATTGCCGGCTGGTTTGGGACGGTTGAAGGTGCCGGCTGGCTCCAGAACATGGCCGCGCGACTGCAGCCCGGCGAGCCCGTGTATATCCTGTTCTACGCGTCGATGATTATCTTCTTCTGCTTCTTCTACACCGCGCTGGTGTTCAATTCGCGGGAGACGGCCGACAATCTGAAACGCTCGGGTGCCTTTATTCCCGGCATTCGCCCTGGCGCGCAGACGGCCGACTATATCGATAAGGTGCTGACCCGGCTGACTTTTTGGGGCGCGATGTACATCACCGCGGTGTGCTTGCTGCCCGAGTTCATGATTCTGTGGTTGCGTGTGCCCTTCTACTTCGGCGGCACCTCGCTGCTGATCATCGTGGTTGTCACGATGGACTTCATGGCGCAGCTTCAGGCCCACATGATGTCTCACCAGTACGAAGGCTTGTTGAAGAAAGCCAATCTGAAAGGTTACGGGAGGGCCGGGCAGGTCCGCTGAGCGCGGCCGCTATCCCCGGGAGAGAAGCGATGAAAGTAAGAGCCTCTGTCAAGAAAATCTGCAGGAACTGCAAAATCATCCGGCGCAAACGTGTCGTTCGGGTTATTTGCACCGATCCTCGCCACAAGCAGCGCCAGGGTTAGGGCGCAAGAAACCCATAGGAGACGTTTGAATGGCGCGTATCGCAGGAATCAATATACCGCTGCAGAAGCACGTGGTAATCGCGTTGACGCATATCTACGGTATCGGCAATAGCCGGTCCCGGGTCATTTGCCAGGAAGCCGGCGTTGCGCCTGACACGAAGGTGAAGGACCTGAGCGAGCCGGAGATCGAGCAGCTGCGTGGGGTTATTGCGCGGTTCCCGGTCGAAGGCGATCTGCGTCGTGAGGTTACGATGAGCATCAAGCGACTGATGGACCTCGGCTGCTACCGCGGAATTCGTCATCGTCGTGGTCTGCCCCTGCGCGGGCAGCGCACCCGGACTAATGCAAGAACGAGGAAAGGCCCGCGGCGACCGATTCGGCGCTAGGGCGGGTAGATTCATATGGCACAAACCAAGACTCGCAAGAAGATCAAGCGGCAGGTCCCGGAAGGGATCGCGCACATTCATGCGTCTTTCAACAACACGATCATTACGATCACCGATCGGCAAGGCAATACCATCTCGTGGGCAACCTCCGGTGGCTGCGGTTTCCGTGGTTCCCGAAAGAGCACGCCCTTCGCTGCCCAGATTGCTGCCGAGAAAGCCGGGCGCGTTGCCCAGGAAGCCGGCATGAAGAATCTGGAAGTCAGGGTTCGTGGGCCGGGTCCGGGACGGGAGTCCGCCGTACGCTCGCTGAATGCCTGTGGCTTCCGTATTACCAATATCGAAGACGTGACGCCAATTCCACACAATGGCTGCCGGCCACCGAAAAAGCGCCGGGTTTGAGGACGACTGATGGCCAGGTATATAGGACCAACATGTAAGCTCGCGCGCCGCGAGGGTACGGATCTCTTCCTGAAGAGTGGCGTGAAGCCTCTCGACACGAAGTGCAAGCTCGACAGCCCGCCGGGACAGACCCAGGGAGGCCGCCGACCGCGCCTGTCTGATTACGGCCTGCAGCTGCGAGAGAAGCAGAAGCTGCGCCGGATGTACGGCGTGCTCGAGCGCCAGTTCCGCAACTATTACAAGAAGGCCGCACAGCAGAAGGGGTCCACGGGCCAGAATCTGCTGAAGCTGAGCAGTGAACGGTACCGCCGTGAACATCCCGTCTTACCAGTTATCGGCGGGTGACAAGATCGAGGTGCGTGAGAAGGCTCGTAGCCAGCTGCGTATCAAGAACGCCATGAGCATCGCAGCCCAGATGGGTCTGCCCGATTGGGTCGAAGTTGACGAGAAGGGTATGGCCGGGACGCTCAAGTCTCTGCCTGAGCGTGAGGATATCCTGCCCGACATCAACGAGAACCTGGTCGTCGAGCTCTACTCTAAGTAAGTTGGAGGCAACTGCCAAAATGCAGGAATCAGCCGTAGAATTTTTGAAGCCCCGCACTGTCAACGTCAAGCCTGAGAGCTCGACGCGGGCGCGGATTGTTATTGAACCCTTCGAGCGTGGCTTTGGACACACGCTCGGCAATGCGTTGCGTCGAGTGCTGTTGTCCAGCATGCCGGGCGCGGCCATTGTGGAAGCCGAGATCGAGGGTGTGCTGCACGAGTACACCAGCATCGAGGGTGTGCAGGAAGACGTGGTTGAGATTCTGCTGAATCTCAAGGATGTCGCTATTCGTATGCACGCACGCGATCACGGGCAGCTGACACTGGCCAAGAAAGGTCCCGGTCCGGTGACAGCCGGCGACATCGCCGGTGATCACGATATTGAAGTCGTGAACCCGGAACTGGTGATTGCCAATCTGACGAGCGCGGGCGAACTGAAGATGGTGCTCACGGTGGAGCGCGGCCGCGGCTATCGCCCGGCGACACAGCCGCAGGAAGCCGAAGAGCAGGACACGATGATCGGCCGGCTG
>CAMYJV010000081.1 GCA_947258805.1 uncultured Gammaproteobacteria bacterium
CGCATCGACGAACTCAACACGCGCTCGCGATGAGGGTGGCGCTGGGCCAGGGCTCCCCTCCCCACCCGGTGGGAGCGGCTTTAGCCGCGATCTGCCAATCCCGCGGCGAGATAGCCACTCGACATGCTGTCGGAGGCACCGGGGACATTCTGCTTTTTCGTTGCGAAACTTGACTACAAGCAAGTACAGGGGAGAAAAAGCAGAATGTCCCCAACCATGTCCCCAACCATGCCCCACCCAGTAGGAGCGGCTTTAGCCGCGATCCCGCCTATCTGGAAGCAGGCCGATCGTTTGGATGCCAATCGCGGCTAAAGCCGCTCCTACCGAGGACCAAAAATTGATGTCCCGCACCCATTGTTCGCGTAGGGTTTAATTGGATGGGTGAAAACGGGGACAC
This sequence comes from uncultured Gammaproteobacteria bacterium, assembly GCA_947258805.1. The sequence goes on from CAMYJV010000081.1 coordinate 398, forward strand.
GCTGCACGCAGAATACCCTCATCCTAAAGCTCCCTTACTCATTACTATCGTGCCCATCACGCGGAGCAATCGATCAGCATGAAGCGCCTGTTGTCTCGACTCGTAAAAACCCTGCTGCTGGCTGCAGTCGTCGCCTTCGCCTTGCTGCTGGCGTGGGCCTTCGAATCACGCGGCATGCCGGCGCTGCAGTCATGGCACACGGTCGTCCTCGACAATGAGTTCACGGCGGCCGACGCAACACCGCAAAGCACGCTGCAGGACTACCTGGAACGGGAACGGCGGCTGTTCGCCGAAGTCGAGCAGAAGGTGTACCGGCAGGATGATCTTGACACCGAGTTCATCTACAGCCGCTACCGGGCGGGTGGGCCGCAGGACCCGGCCGCGCAGGCCCAGGACTGGAACCGCTCGTTTGAACTCGTCCCGGCCGAAATCAAGGGCGGGGCGCTGTTGCTGCACGGGCTGACAGACTCGCCTTACAGCCTGCGCCGTGTCGGCGAAATTCTTTACGCACAGGGATACTACGTGCTCGGGCTGCGCCTGCCGGGGCACGGCACCATCCCGGGCGCGCTGACACGGGTGAGCTGGGAAGACTGGGTGGCAGCGAGCCGCCTGGGCGCGCGCCACGTGCGTAACCGGATCGGCCCGGACCAGCCGTTCTTGATGGGTGGCTACTCCAACGGCGGCGGGCTGTCGGTCAAGTACGCGCTGGACGCGCTGACCGATTCTGAGCTGCCGGCCCCGGACCAGCTGCTGCTGTTCTCGCAGGAGATCGGCATCTCGCCCGCGGCCGGTATCGCGAACTCAGACAAGTTGCTGAGTTTTTTGCCGTACTTCGAAAAATTCAAGTGGCTGTCTATCGAGCCGGAGTACGATCCCTACAAGTACAACTCCTTCCCGAAGAATGCCGCGGAGGAAGCCTGGGAAGTCACGGCGGCGATCCATCGCCAGATCAAGGAGACACACGACAGCGGGCGCTTGCAGAACTTGCCGCCCGTGCTCACCTTCCTGTCGTGGACCGACGCCACGGTAGAAACTTCGGCGACTGTGCAGAAGCTCTACGATCGGCTGGACAATACTGGCAGCGAACTCGTTATATTCGACGTGAACCGCGTCGATCGGCTCGCTGCCTTTATTCCGTCCGCAAGAGAGTTGCCCCTCGACCGGCTGGAAGCCAGTGCCAATCTGCCCTACCGGCTGACGGTCATTACCAATGTGGACAAAGACTCGCAACAGGTGGCTGAACATTCCAGGGCGCCCCGTTCCGATGTGACTGCTTCCAGACCCTTACAGATCAGGTGGCCCCGAGAAACCTATTCCCTGACCCATGTGGCCATTCCCTTTTCTCCCGACGATCCCGTCTACGGCGCAGCCGACAGCCTGCAAGGCACCTACCGCGGCCTGCCCCTTGGAGCGCTGCAGCCCCGGGGCGAGACTCACGTCCTGGCCGCGCCCTTGAGCCAGCTCATGCGCCTGCGCCACAATCCGTTTTTCGCCTATATCGAACAGCGCCTTGCTGAGTTTTGAAAAAATGGAAAAAATGGGGTCGAACCGATTTCCGATTTACAACAGCTCGGTCGAAGACCGGCGCCAGCATTGTAGGGTGCGCTGCGCGCACCGGGGCGTCGGTGCCATTTCCTTTTCGGTGCGCAGAGCGCACCCTACGGCCTTTCTCGCGCTCGACCAGCTGGGCAACTGACGAGTCTTGTATTTGGGCAAAAATGGTGCAAGGCAACAGATCTCGTGCTTTGATATTTTGCTGCGAGTGCTAGACTCAAGGTCATGGACGAAAGCATTCGGGTCGAGATCGAAAAGAAGCAGGCTGAGGCCCAGCTGGCAACGGCAGAAGCGATCCTGGCCGCCAAGAAGGCCCGCTGGTACGAATTAGTGATATTCGGCGGGGCCGGTATCACGGTAGGCTTGGGCTTAGCCCAGGTTCTATTTCGCTAGCGCCCGCGTCTATTAGCAATCTTCCGTTTGTTTTCGGTGCGCAGAGCGCACCCTACAGGCTTGTCGCGGCTAAAGCCGCTCCCACCGGGTTAGCTGCCTTGCGCCGAACGCGAGCGTGCGCCGAAAGCTTTGGCCCACGGATTTGCGGTTATACCATGGCCGATGATGCTGAAAATCACGGTGCAGGCGACCACCATCGCCAGAGTCCCGCTGTTCGCCACGTTCGCATCCAGCACAATAATCGCAAACACGATGCTCGCCAGCCCGCGGGGCCCGAACCAGCCCATGAAGAGCTTGGTCTCCGTGCTTAAACCGGTGCCGCTGAGACACAGGAAGACGGGTAACATCCGAATGACTGTCAGGCTTAGCACGGCATAAAGAACAATGCGCCATTCGAAGCTGCCGACAGCCTGGCCAACCACAGCGACACCGAAGATCGTCCACGTGATCACGGAGAACACGTCACCCGTGCCCTCCGCCGCTTCCAGCAGCTGGTGACGCTGCTGGGGTAGCAGCGCGCCAAACAAGAGGCCGCCCGTGAAGGCCGCAATAAAGCCTCTGCCGCCCAGGAGCTGCGCGGCCCCGAAGCAGGTCAGGGCCAGGCCGATGACCGGTACCTGGGCCCAGGTCTCCGTCAGCCACTGACGCCGGTAGGCGATCTTGAGGAGTTGCGCAGCAGCGGCGGTCAGCCCCAGGCCGACCACGAGCCCGATGCCGATTTCTTCGGCCACGAGACCAACCGCCAGTTGCCAGGTGGCCTGCTCACCACCCGATTGGGTAATCAGGGCCAGAAACACGAACAGCACCGGTACACAGATGCCATCGTTCAAACCACTTTCCACGTTCAGGCTCTGGCGAACGTTATCCGGCACCGCTTCATTGCTCACCACGGCTTTGCCCAGGGCAGCGTCCGTCGGCGCCAGCATGGTCGCTACCAGGGCGAGCTCGAGCAACGACAGGGTGACATTCAGCCACAGTCCGACGAGGTAACCGAGGACTATGGTCAGAGGCAGACCGATCAACAGCAAGCGAACGGGCAGCCCCGCCACCCGCTTCAGCACCTTCATGTCGGCGCCGGCTGCATCACTGAACAGCACCAGCGCGAGGGTCAATTCCGCCAGGTTTCCCAGGGTTGCCCGCTCTGTCTCAAACGGGACCAGGTCGAGTCCGACAGGCCCGATCAGCACACCAAAGGCCACAAACAACATCGGCCCGCTGATCCACGTCCGCTCGACCGCACCGGCAACGATGCTGTATAGGAGAACAAACCCGGCAAAAAGTGCCAGCACCTCGTACAGGACGTTTTCCATTGTCAGTTCTCCCTGGCTCAGTCTTGCCGGCTGTGGCTTGTCGCGGCTAAAGCCGCTCCTACCGAAAGGTCAGGCGCCGTATCCACGCCTAGTCCTCGGCACTGTCACCCGGCACCGTGTCTCTTACCGTGTCTCTGAAATAGACCCGTTGCACCACCGCCATCACGATAGCCGTGGTCCAGCCAAACATGATGATGCCGTTGGCCCCCTCGATGGAACTCAGCAGGTTCCACTTGGCAGGCAGCACGATGTCGCCATAACCCAGGGTCGTAAAAGTCACCATCGAGAAATACAGTGCCTGCTCGAGGCCTTCGATGGCACCCAGCAGCAGGTAGACCAGCGCCCAGAGGTAGACCTCCAGGAACAGGGCAACGAACATCAGCAGAATGATCCCGAGCACGTTGTAAAGGGGGAAGGTCCGCAGTGCCCGGCGCAGCCGGCCCACATGGGACATCATGAGATCACGAGCAAACTTCATGGCCACCGCATGAACCACAGTGGTTAACACCAGCAGCAAGACACCGATACCCAGGTTCGTAAACATGAGCTGGCTATCCCCCGTCCCGATTACCGACATTATTCCAGCACTCCCTTCCACTGCCCGGTGCGCTCGCGCATCTCATCTTTCATGGCTTCCGGCAGGAACTCTACCGGATCCTTGCCGTCGCGAATCGTCCAGCCGCCGCCCAGTGCAAGATAAACCTGCACGAGATTGACTGACACGGTGCCCGCAGCGTTCGCGAACAGGTCCTGCTGCTGCACATTGGCGTTCAGGGTGGTGATGAGGGTGTCGAAGTCGATGGAACCCTCCTGGTACTGGATGGTGGCGATAGTCACGGCCCGCTGGGACGCAGCCGCGGCCAGCCGGTAGGCAGCCAGCTGGTCATGTGAGCGCAGGTAGGCGACGATCGCATTTTCCACGTCACTCTGGGCCAGCAGCACCGTGTTGCGGTAGTCCACCAGCAACTGCTGAAACAGTGCATCCTGCAAACGGACATTGCTGCGGAGCCGGCCATAATTGAACAGGTTCCACTGGAAGGAACCGGAAAAATCCCATTCCTTGCTGTCGCCCTCGAACAAATTCCCCGTGTCATCCGACGCCGTGCCAATGGAACCGCCGATTGAAAAGGCCGGGTACAGGTCTGTGACGGCCACGCCGATCTGGGCGCTCTGGGCTGCCAGCTGGCGCTCGGCAACCCGGATGTCAGGCCGCCGCCGGATCAGGTCCTGGGGCATGCCCAGTGCCGTCGCGGGCGGCGTGACGGGAATAGCCTTTTTCTCACCCAGGATGTAGCCAAGATCCTGCGGCGGCTGGCCGAGCAGCACCGCGAGGGAGTTCTTCGACTGCTGCAAGGCCGTTTCCAGGCCCGACACCGAGGCCCTGGTGTTGTAGAGCAAAGACTCGGCCTGATCCACATCGAGTTCGCTCACGGCGCCGGCATCGAACTTGGCCTGGGCAATCCGCAGGCTTTCCTCCTGCTGCTTCACGTTCTCGTTCGCCACGTCAATCCGTTCCTGGAAGGTACGGATCTGGATATAGGTCTGCGCAACCTGCGACACGAGGGATACCAGGGCGCCGTCGTAACTCGCTACGCTGGCATCCAGAGTCGCGGATGCCGACTCGACCTGCCGCCTGAAACGGCCCCAGAAGTCGAGTTCCCAGCTGACGCTGCCGCCCAGGCTGTAGTCCTCGAAGGTATCCCCCCTTTGGCGTTGCCTGGAGGCCGACCCGACACCCACCTGCTGCTGGGGATATTGATTACCAATGGCAATACGCAACTGCTGCTGGGCCTGCAACACCCGCAGCGCGGCCGAGCGCAGTGTCAGGTTTTCCTGCAGCGCCTGCTCGACCAGTCGATCGAGCACCGGATCGCGAAAGCTTGTTTGCCACCACCGGGCATCAACGGCGGCCGTATTATTAATGAGTGCGTTGTTCGATTCCTGCCAATCGGCTTCAACCTTGGCGTCGGGTTCGGCGTAATCAGGACCGAGCGCAATGCACCCGCCAAGGCCCAGGGACAAGCACAGGCCAGCCACCAGGCGCGCCGGCCTCGCCATCGGGGCGGCCACGGCAACGCGTTGACTGGGAATAATGGTGCCGAGTCGTGGTTGCGTAGTTATGCGGTCGGATACGACGCAACTATGATGCGGCACCTGCGTTTCTGCCATTTGCGTATCAACAACTACAGACTACTAACCGGCGCGGATTGAGGCATCCTTTGACACCCACTAGCGGTCACCCGTTGCCGACGCCGTGTCATCCCGGGCCGATGAAGACCCGGAGCCGGTCTTCACCAGCACGGATGCCGTCGTCCCGACGCGCAGCTCAACGCCCGCCGGCACCTTGTCGAGCTGAATGCGCACCGGCACCCGTTGCGCCAGCCGTATCCATTCAAAGGTGGCGCTCACGGTGGGTAACAACTCAAAACCCGTACTACCGTCGCTCTGTGCAATACCCCAGCCGAGGCTGTCCACGCGGCCCGCGATAGGTTCACCGGGATAGCTCATCAGCGTGACCATCGCGTCGTCACCCGGCCGGATGTTGGCCACGTCCGTTTCCTTGAAAAAGCCGTCCACCCAGTAGCTGCTGATATCCACCAGGGCCAAAGCCGGCTGATTCGCCACGGCATAGCTGCCCATGCGCAGGTTCAGGTTGGTCACATAGCCCTCCACCGGGGCCCGCACCCCGGTGAATTCCAGGTTCAGTTCCGCCTGGCGCAGCGCGGCGACGGCCTGCCGAATGCTGGGATTCGCATCACCTGCTGCACCCAGGTTGGCTCTGGCTTCGGCCAATGCGGCCTCGGCCTGCGCCAGGGAAGCTTTGGATTCCGCCACGGCGGCCAGGGAGGCTTTGCGCTGCTGCACCGCGACCGTGTAGTTCGCCTTCGCCCGGTCCACGGACTTCTGGGAGGTGGCCTTTTGCGGCAGCATCTCCTGCTGACGCTGGTACTCGGCCTCGTTTTTCTCAATGGTCGCGTCGGCCGCCTGAATGGTCGATTGCGCCTGGTTCACGGCCGCGCGGGCGACGGCCACGCCGGCCTGGGCTGACTCAACCTGTTTCTCCAGCGCCTGCACATCATCGCCCGTCCCGTCGAGCTGGGCACGGGCCTGATCGACGCTGGCCTGGAAAGTGCGCGGGTCAATGGCGAACAGCAGCTCGCCGGCTTTGACCAATTGATTGTCTTTCACGGCCAGCTTCACAATGGGCCCGGATACACGCGGCGTGATCTGGATGACATCGGCGCGCACCTGCCCGTCGCGGGTCCACGGATTTGCCAGGTAGTCCCAGTACTTCAGCAAACCTGCAAAGACCGCTACCGCCACCACGGCGCCGGTCAACAGATATTTCTGCGGTATCTTCACTCAGACCCTGATAAAGACCGTGCCGATAAACACAGTGTAAATCACGGCGAGGGACAGCTGAACGAGGGGCGGATAGAAAAAGTACTTCGCCAGCCGGTAATGATTGAGCAAGCGGGTCGTCGCCACCGCGGCAATCACCCCCAGCAACGCGGCCACGAGCAACGGCGGCAGATAAACACCACTGATCGCGAACTCATGGGGTATCGGATTCATCAGGCGAACCTTTCTTCACGCCATCCGGGCCAGTCAATCGGTGCAACACTGCCAGCATAATCTCCCAGGGCCACGGATACACCCCGATAGGCGGCCAGCAGCTGGAAGAAATCGGCCCCTTCCTCGTCGCTGATCCGACCCTGCTCCGGCTGGTCCAGCGCAGCTCTGACTTGCTGCTCCATGTGGTCGATGGTCGCTGCCAGCCCGGCCTGAAAAGCCTGGCGGTCGAGATCGGACGGATCCACCGACAGGCGCTGAAACACCTGCTGAATCGCCAGCCGCCACGCCCGGATATCCGCCTGCAGCGCCGCGATCAACGACGGCGGATATTGATGGTCCCGCGCCGACAGCAGTTCCTGGATCCGGAAACTGAGCGCCTGCAGGTCGGCGACCAGCTGTTGTGTCGCCGCTGGTGACCCGCCTGGTAGCAGGCCAGGGCCGATCGCCCGGCTCCAGGCCACCAGCTTCTGCGGCAGCGTCGCGATTTCGCGCAACTGCCGAGCCTGGCGGGCATGCTCCCGCGAACCCAGGGGCTGTTGCCAGTCGCCCAGCGTGGAAAGCAGGTACTCGCTGCTGCGAAAGTAGCGGCGCAACAGGCGTTCAAACGCCTTTTCGGGGAGCGGTGAGAAGGGGATGTACGCGGTGACCAACAGCACCAGGAACACGATGGGCAGCATCATCGCCGTGCTGGCCACCACCATGAAACTGTAGCTTTGTTCGTTGGAAATAGAGGCGATGGAAAGAAACATCGCAATGCCGAATACCCGGCCAAGGGCCTGCTGGGGCGTTGCGAACAGGTAATAGATAGCAAACGTGCTGATGAACAGCAGCGTGCCAAGACCCAGGAAGCTTGAGAGCTGCGGCATGATGAAGATGTAGATAATGCTGGCAGCCAGGGTGCTGAGCATTGCCGGCCTGAACATTTTCGAGACGCGGACCTGCGGCATACTCGCCAGCGCCATCCCCAGCGGACAGGCCATGCTGACCACGCCGGTACCACCCGGCAGGTCAGGTACATAGATCCAGAGCAGGTAGGCCAGCCACAGGATCAGTAACACCCGGAAGACACTCAACAGGCGATCCGTATCCAGAAAGAAGGGCGCCGGCGAAGAGTCTGCCGGTGTGCTGTCAACGGCAATCCTGTTGAAGTCCCGGATGTCAGCGATGGCAGCGAGCAGACCACGCGTCAGTTGCTCAATTTCCTGCCACCGCGCACGGGCAGCCGTCACCTCCGCGCGTTCAAAAGCCGACAGCGCGCGAAAACCGGCGCGGTCGACCGCCAACTCCAGTGGTGCCCAATCCCCGGCCGGGGGTTCGTTCGCGAGCATGGCCGCCATGCCCTTGAAGCGCTGCCCCAGCAAACCGTCGATCTCCTGCAGATCAGGAAATACTTTGGCTAAATCAATGTCTTGAATTCCCTCCAGCGTGTCGCGCCAGCGCGCCAGGCTGATGGTCAGCGCCAGCGCCTGGCGCTGGAAAGTCTGCCACTGGGCCCGCAGCGCCCACACTTCATAGGTGTCCGTATCCGCCGCTGCGAGCAAGGTCTGAAAACGATCGCCGGCCTGGCGCAGCTGTGCCGAGAGCTCGTGAGTTTGCGCCGCCGTACTTTGTCCAAGTACCCGATCGCGGCAGCCCTGATAAAGCGAAGCCTGGGCCGCGACAAATTCATTGACGGCGGCTGCAAACTGCGCGCCGGAACGGGTGGGCCACAGCAAGCTTGCCACGAGGCTATATACAAGAATACCCAGCCCGGTCTCCTGCGCGCGCAACATCGCGACACTGAAAGCGTTTGTGGAACTGGGGCCGGCGTCCATACAGACAATGACACAGACCAGGCCCGCCACATTCCAGAAGTACGCACGCTGCGAACCGCCCATCATGTAGGTGCACAGGCCCACCCAGATGGAAACACCCACCATGAACAACCAGCGCTCCTGCGAAAACAGCGCGATCAGCACAAAGGCCATCACGATGCCCATGCCGGTGCCGGCCATGCGCAGGGCCGCTTTGTTCAGGGATTGACCGTAGGTTGAGAGACTGATGAAGGCAACCGCGAAACCTGCCCAGTACGGCCGGTCCCAGCCCATCCCCAAAGCGATGCCATAGGCGATGGTCATCGCCAGGGCAGTCTTGGTGGCTTCTTTGGCTTTGCGAGACAAGTTCACTGCGCGTCAGTAGGGTGCACTCCGTTCACCATCAATCATCGGTGCGTGAAACGCACCCTGCAAGCACCATCAATTCTGGGCCAGCAGCCAAATCACGATCCAGAAGACATCAACGAACTCACGATATAGCCCAGATAAACAATCACCGGCAGTTTCCTTGTGGTCCTTGTGGGGTCGGACCAAGGCATCCGATTGATTTGCTTGGGTAATTTGTCTGGATCCGGCAGATTTTGGCGCTTAGCGGCCGCTTTTTCGCATGAAAAATGAGCGAATAAGCAAGTTCACGCACTGCCCCACCCGAACAAACGCTGCGAAACCAGACGTCCTTAGAGCCGCGTTTTCGGGGCCGAAAAGTGGCCTCTAAGCACGATCTGGACCCCTTGGCGACAACAAAAGCATTGAATTTCATTCGGTTAGTCTGGTCCGACCCCGACTACCCGTGTCCCGCTCCGGCGGCGTGAACGCCTAATTACTCACCCTGGGCAATTTCGAACTGTTCCGGTATCAACAGGTACCCCCCAACGAAAAAGCAGACCGCTCCGGCGAACGTGCCAATGTTCGCCGGCCACGGCGCGGCCAGTGCGTCGCCGGGCTCCACGAAACTGGAGAGCGCGGAAACCATGAAGAAGATCGAGCCGAGCATGTTGACACCCGTGATCCACCACGAAAGGCTGTGAAACTGCCATGTCCAATAGCGATGCGAGACTTCCATGATCGCTGCATGGCTGGCGACGAGGAAGCAGATAGACCCAAGCATGTTGGGCGTCCACACCAGTTTGTCCTCTTCGATCCAGTTGAGGCCAGAGATCATTGCGTCCGCGGTGTTCACGTTGAAAAGGAGCGTGCCGATCAGCTGAGCCGCAGCCGCCACGTAGCCGAGATTGCGCGGACGCCAGCCGTAGAAGAGCCACCGGCGTGGCGCAGAACCTGGCGTTCCGGTGGCGCCCACGTCGCCGTTGATCACTTCCAGCCATTGCAGGTAACCGGCCGAGGTGAAGAACAGCGACCCGACGAAGAAGATCCAGCCGATGTGGCTTTGATCGATCGAACGGATAAGCGGCATCTCAGGCCACGTGCCCATGGCGCCGCCGATCGCGAACAGGGCCGAACCGAACATGAACAGAACGCCGGTCCACCATCCCATCCGCCGCGGTGCCCAAAAACGGCTCCACTTATGGCGGATTTCGCGGCTTGCCGCGAGGGGATCAATTTCCGCCGACGCAACCACCAACGGCGCGAGGCCTTTGCGTTCACGCCGCGAGGTATATAGCAGTGCACGCCTCTCTGAACGTCTCTCGGCTATCCAGGTGAGAAAAGGGCCGACGTGATGCTGAATGTTGTCGGAATCGTGGTGGGATTTCTTCACCAGAGACTTCTTGAATGCTGCTTCCAAACAGAGATGACGCTGACAAAAAGGATAGTACCTCTATCGTCACCTGGCGAGGGACAGGCACGCCGATGCAGCCGGATGTCTC
>CAMYJV010000082.1 GCA_947258805.1 uncultured Gammaproteobacteria bacterium
TTCCCTTCGACGCAGACAACTTTCATGGCTCAACCAGCGTTGCGAAACCGTAATCTTACCTAGCTAATGGGATACGGGTATCAGACATCGTCTAATTGTGCTCGCGAGGATGGGCGATGAGCGCGGCGACGAAGATCAGCCACGACACACCCTCGTCCCGTAATTCAGACAGCTGCAGTTCAGTAACCCCGTCCACAGCCATGCCGAACAGGCGCACCGCCACCACGCAGGCGTCGAACAGCACGATCACCCACAGGCTGGTGACCAGGTGCCGGGGCTGCGCCAGCCCGAATGCCGCGGTGATGGCCAGGCCCGAAAACAGCGCGCCCGGCCCGGCCCGCAGGAAGTTGATGGACTCGGGCACTCCCGACGCGCTGATGCCGAACCGGGCGATGTGCTCCAGCGGTTCGATCACGTACAGGTACGCCAGGAACGTGAAGATCAGCAGCGCGTAGAGCGTGACCAGGCGTGCAAACCAGAGGCGAGCGGTGGTCATGAGTTCGGTCTCCCCGGCGCCAGTGCCAGGCGCCCTTTCTAGCACGTTCCCGGGACGCGGTAGAATCAGGATTATTGCTTCGCCGGCCTCGCCCATGGAAAAGCGCCTGTATTTCATCATCGGGGATCTCGTCGCCAACGCATTCGTGGCCACCGCGGCGGTGGCGCTGACCGCGTGGCTGATTGGCGGATCCTGGGGAATGCTGCCCGGCATGCTGGCAGGCATGCTGCTCGGGATGGCCATCGCGCTGCCCCTGACGCTGGCACTGCTGTTCCCGGTCCTGGGCGTGATGGAAGTGATGGCGCCGTGCATGATCAGCGGCATGCTCGGCGGTATGTGGGGCGGCATGTGGCCACTGGCCGGCACCGGGATTTTGCAGTGGGGCATTGGCACGGGCGTTGCCGTGGTCGTCATCATCTACGCGATCAATGCGGCGATGAGCGGCCCGCAGAAAGTCGGGGGCTGACCATGGATACTGCGACACAGGAAAAATGGGACCGCGCGTCCCGCACCTTCGACCTGATGTCCGCCTACGGGCCGGAGTGGCGGTGGCGGCCTGCCAAACTGCGGCTGTTCGAGCGCATGAAACCAGACGCGAAGATCCTGTTCATGGCGCTGGGCACCGGGCTCGACATCTCGTGCTTCCCGCCGGGCCGTGACATCACCGCCATTGATATCAGCCCGAAGATGGTCGAACGTGCCAAAGAGCGAGTCGCCGCCTACGACGGCAACATGACCGCGCAGGTCATGGACGTGCACGCGATGGACTTCCCCGACGACAGCTTCGACCAGGTGTTCACGTCATGCACTTTCTGTTCGGTGCCGAACCCGGTGGCAGGACTACTTGCACTGCGCCAGGTCCTGCAACCCGGCGGTGAACTGCACATGTTCGAGCACACGGGCAGCCGGCTGTTCCCTTTCAGCGCGATGATGAAGCTGATGAGCCCGCTGGCCAGCAAGTTCGGCCCGGAACTCGATCGGGACACGGTGGCCAACGTCCGCGCCGCGGGCTTTCACCTCGTCGAAGTTAATAACATCTTCCTCGACACCGTGAAGACGATTCACGCGGTCAAGTAACTGCTATCAGGCGAGCTTGCGGATCGGCAAGTCACGCACGCGCACACCCACCGCCTGGTAGATCGCATTCGCAATCGCGGGCGCGACCACGATCAGCGGCGGTTCACCGAGTCCGGTGGGAAACTCGTCGCTGGCCACAAACTCAATGTCCACGGCGGGCACGTCGGCCATCCGCAACGGCGTGTAAGTGTTCAGGTTGCGGTCGCTCACCTGACCATCGGCGATGGCGGTGCCCTCGTGCAAGGCGAGACTCAGGCCCCACAGTGCGGCGCCCTGCGCCTGCGCGAGCGCCCCGCCGGGATGTACGACGGTGCCGCAGTCGATCACCATCGCAAGCCTTTTTACGCTGACCTTGTCCGCGGCGGTGTCCGCAGCCACATGCGCCACACACGCGACCCAGGTAGGCATGGTCCGTTCCTGCCCGGCACAAATCGCCACCCCGCGGCCCTCGCCGTCCGGCAGCGGCGCACCCCAGCCAGAGATCTCCCTCACCCGCTGCAATACCTTGGCCAGGCGTGCAGCCCCGCCTACGCTCTCCGGGGCCTTGCCCGCGTTCTTGCCCGCCGCATCGAGCATGGCCAGCCGAAACTCGATGGGATCCTGGCCGGCCGTCACGGCCAGTTCGTCCATGAAAGACTCTACGGCCCAGCCCGTCCAGCCGGGACCCACCGCTCGCAACCAGCCCGGCATGAAGGTGCGCTGTGCAACGTCGTTGTTGATGGCCCGCACGCGGTGGTTCGCCAGCGTGTACCAGTGATCGGCACCGCTGATGGAGAAAGTGTCGATCTTGCCGCTGTCATTCAGGCCGTCGATCATGAAGCCCGGTGCATTGGCCAGCGTCGGCCAGCCGGCCGCGGCCGCGTGTTCGATGCCTGTGACCTTGCCGGCCTGGTCCATGGAAGCCTGCAGGCGCTGCACCGACGGTGAGCGGACGCAGTCGAAGCGGCTGTCGTCTTCACGGGTGAAGACCATCTTCACCGGCTTGCCCACCGCCTTGGCCGTGAGCGCCGCCGGCACCATGTAATCGCCCACCAGCCGCCGGCCAAAGCCACCGCCGAGGTAATGCTGGTGAATCACGATGTTGGCCTCCGGCACCTCCAGCGCCTTCGCCAGCACCGGCAGGATCAGCGACTGCCACTGGTTGCCTGCGTGCAGGTGCCAGGTGTCACCGTCGAACTCGGCCACCGCGTTGACGGGTTCCAGCGCGAAGTGCAGTGCGGTGCCGGTCGTATACGTCGCCTCATGGGTACGTGCTGCGCTGGCAGCCGCCGCGGCGACGTTGCCGTCGTCGACCAGCAGTGCGCCGGTGTCGGCGGTACTCGCAAGCCGCACGCCCTCGGCAATGATGTCCGCTTCGCTCACGCCGGCCGTGGGGCCGGGTGTCCAGTCCACCACCAGCGCATCGGCCGCACGCGATGCGCTGACGTGGTTGTCGGCCAGCGCCACCACCCAGCCCTGGCAGGTGTCGCTCGGGTCGTTCAGGATTTCGTGGCCGGCGTAGCCGAGTATCTTTTCGGCCGCCGCAGAATCCACGGCATTGACGACGGCTCCATACCGCGTCGGTGGCAGCAGGGGCCGCGCATAGACCATGCCCGGGCGCTCCACGTCCAGGCCATATATCGCTTCCCCGACACTCTTCGCGGGAATATCCAGGGCCGGCACCGGCTTGCCCACCAGGTTGCGCTCGGCCGGCGTTTTGACAGGCAGTGCCTCAAGCTCTTCAGCCGTAAAGCTTCGGTCCAGGGAGCCGCGCTGCACCACGTCGGCAAAGCTGATGCGTTGATCCCCTGCGATCACGTGGCCATCGCGCGCCGTGCAGTCGTCCGGCGATACGCCCAGCAAGCCCGCGCCGGCTTCGATCAATGCAATGCGTCCGGCCGCGCCGGCCTGCGACAGCTGCTTGAAGGTGGTGAATACCGACCAGGAGCCGCCGGTGACCATGTAGCCCCACTTGGGATCACTGTCGACGTAATCGACGGCGACATCACTCCAGGCAGCACCGAGTTCGTCGGCCACCACGCGTGCCAGGGCCGTGCCCACGTGCTGCCCCATTTCCGCCTTCGCGATGTTGATCAGCACCGCACCGTCACTCGACAACTCGAACCAGACCGTCGGCGCGTAGCGTTTGGCCTGCAGTTCCTCGCGGGCGCAGCCGGCGGGCAAGATCGCGCCGAAACCCATCAGCACGCCGGTGCCGACGGAACCCACCAGGAAGCTGCGGCGGGTGAGCTCTGGCGGCGTGCTTTTCATGCGTGCAGCCATGTCACACCTCTCCGGCCATAGACCGCGCGGCGGTCTTGATGGCGGCCTTGATGCGGATGTAGGCCATGCAGCGGCAGAGATTGCCGTTCATCGTGGCGACGATCTCCTGGTCCGTGGGTGTTGGGTTGCTGGCCAGCAGGCTCGCCGCCTGCATGATCTGTCCCGACTGGCAGTAACCACACTGGGGCACCTGGGCTTCGACCCACGCCTGCTGCAGCGGGTGGGCGTTGTCTTTGTCCAGGCCTTCGATCGTCGTGATGCGGTTGCCAGCGGCCGCTTGCACCCGGACCACGCAGGAGCGCATGGCCCGGCCATCCAGGTGCACGGTGCACGCGCCGCAGCGGGCGATGCCACAGCCGTACTTCGTGCCCGTCAGCTTGAATTCATCGCGAATGACCCACAGCAGCGGTGTGTCTGCCGGTGCGTCGGTGGTGACTTCCTGACCGTTCAGGGTGAAGGTGATCATGGGCCCGGCTCCGTGAGGATTTGGCAACGGGCCCTATTTTCGTCGCTATTGGTGGCAGACACCAATGGCAGTTGCCATCTCTAATTCGCGGCCCTGAACTCGGCCAGACGTTCCGATAGCCAGCGCTGGGTGGGCAAGGGCTCGGCATCCTCGCACTGCATGGTATACGGCTTGCCGCTCATGGAACTCTTGCTGGCGATGCGGCCGATGAACTGGTCGGCACCTTTGACACGCGAGCCCGCGCGCTCGTATTTCATTCGCAGGTGGTCTGCCGCCTCGGCGGATGGATAGGCTTTGCCATTGCGGATAAACGTGCAGTGGCTCTGCTCCACTGATGCAAGCAGGTACTCGATCTCTTTATCCGTAGCGGCTGCAGCCGCGGGTAAAGCCAGCATCAAGAGCAAGCAGCCGATGGCCAGCTTCACAGGTCCACGTCCCCGGGCAACGACACGTTATCTGCGGTCCGGACCTCGCGGATGACGGCGAATTCCGCCGCGAGGGGATTGTGATCGGAGGTCCGCACCGTCTGCGTGGCGGACCCCTGCACCGACAGGCCCCGCACAAAGAGGTGGTCGAGGGGCAGGCCGAAGACGAGCGTCCGTTGATCGTCGTCGAAATCAATGGGCTCGAGGTCCAGGTCGCGCGTTACCTCGCCGAGAATCTCGAGCCGCGCCGCGCGCCAGGTATTGAAGTCACCGGACAGAATAATCGGGCCCGTGTGTGCCGCCAGTGCCGTGCGCAAATCTTCGAATTGCTGGCGAAACTCTGCCACGCCCACCGAGAAATTGACGGCATGAATGTTCGCAACCACCAGCGTAGCGGCCGTGCCCGTGAGCCCGAATTCGGTAATCGACGTGGCCTTCGGCGTGCGCAACCATGGTTCCACGGCCTGCAGGTTGCACTGCGTGACCGGTGGCGTCGCGCTCAGGGTCATCACGCCGGTGGCGTTGTCGCGCGTGCGGTAGCCCGGTGCGAAAGCCCAGTGTGCCGTCGGCTCCAGCGCATCCAGCAAGTCGGGCCCCAGGCTCGCTTCCTGGATCAGGATCAGGTTCTTGTCGGCGCCCAGCCGCGCCAGGTCGTGTCGCCAGTTCATGTGCTGGCCCTTCTTCACGTTCCAGCTCAGGATGCCCAGGCTGCTGGAATCCAGCCCCGTCCCCGGTTCCGCAGCCGACCGCGCCATCCGGTCACGGCAGGCCACTGCATCGGTTTCCACACCGGTGGCATGGCTGGCCACGGGCGTCAGGCGGCTGGCAGGCGCCTGGCCGCGCCAGGTGCTGCAGCTCGTGGCGGCGATACTGGCCGCAGACACCAGCAGGATGGTGCGAAGGGTCATATAAATCGTCCTGGGGCCCAGCGCAAAGTCTGCGCGATTCGGCCGGCCGGTTCTGGTCTGCAGGCCACACATTCAGTTCATGGCGGGTCAATGCCGCCCGGCAACGGCTGAACCCGGAACGGTGGCCGACAGTCGAGGCGAAGCATTGTACACCGCGGGTGGCGGCTTGCACCGGGCGCAAGGTGCCTGAAATCAGTTACTTGCCATAGTCGGTCTCAAGGGACCCGGCATCATCGGTGGTTGCCGTGCGCCAACCGCCTGGCATCAGGCCGAGCTGCTGCATCATGCCCAGTGAGTCCTCGTTGCCCCAGCGCGCGCAGATCTTGCCGTCCCGGATCTGGTAGGTATCCGTGGCGGTAATCCGGTAGGGTTTGCCCGTCGCGGGCATGCCCATGAAAGGCCCGGTCATCGTGCCCTCGGTGATCGTGCGCGACACCACTCGGTCACCATCGCACAACGTGAATTCCGGCGTCAGTCGCCGATCCGGGAACGCGGTCTTCATCATGGGCAGATAGGCTCGGAACGCAGCCGGGCCCGTCGGCGCGCCCGGGTAACCGTCGTGGTTGCAGAAATCTTCGGTGAAGAATTCTTCCAGTCGATCAAGATCCTGTTGATTGAAGATCACGTCAATCACGGTATGGATGAGTTGCTTGTTGGTTTCTGCAGTCATGGAAGTTTCTTCCCGCTTTGGTGTCTGACACAACTCTGGAGCTGGCCCTGATCGGCAGCTTGCACATCAGGCAAAGCTTGACGCGCAGCCGGGCAGTGCTCAGACAGTATATCGACGGATGCTGGTCGGGTGCCTCGGCCTGGACAAACTGGCATCAGGAATTGTTGCGAGCAATTATCTTGTGATGCCAAATACTCGCCTGCGCCGAACTGCGGCGGTCTTCATCTCCCGCGGAATCAGTCGAAGTTCGGCTGCTCCAGGGGCTCGCTCTTCTTCGGGCCGGAAAATCGATAGTGGAATTGCAGCGTCACGCTGTCGAAACTCGCATCGTCGTTGCCTGTGTTCAATGCATCGATGGCCAGCATCTCGTCGTCGATCTCGAAGGACTGGTACTCCAGGCGTACGTGCAGGTGTTCAAGAAGGGTCACTCCCAGGCCGAGGCCAATCAGAAAGCTGGGGCCGTTGCGATCTTCACGGCGAAATACCGGCGGCCCACCGACCGGTGTCAGCACCTGGTCACCGTCTGCATCCCAGGCCGATAGCCCCAGCTTCAGGTACAACTCCCAGCGCTCGGCAATGGGCCACGTACCGATGCCCGATAGCTGCCACGCGGTGAGGTCCACCTCGGTGTCGACGCGGCCATCGAAACCACTGTCATTGAAGTCCGGCGTGCCGCCGTCGAGATAGCCCACTTCCACGGCAATGAACGGGTTGAAGCGATAGCCGCCGTTGACGATGAAACCGTAGTCGCTGTCACCACTTTCCGAACTGCTGGTGGCGCTGGTCCAGCTGGTGGCATATACGTTCGTGAATGCCAGGCCACCGCCTGCGTAGAATCCGGGTCGATCATTGATGAAATCGTCGAGTTGCGCATGCACCGGCGCCGCCGCCAGCAGGCTAAATATCATTAGGAATCGACGCATCGTGGCCTCCTGTCCTCCCTCAGCAGGTCGAACTGTATTGCAGAACGACCGATGATATCGAGGGGAAGTGCAGTATCAAATCTGCTGGCAGCTAATGGCACTGAAATGAGGTCACAAACGCGCTTTATCAACCCATGATTTCCAACACTTTGTGCTCGATACTCTGTCATGTAGCGGTTAATGCCCGGCGGGCTCGACACCGCAGAACCCTGCTCCGAGCAACGGCACAGCCGCTGTTAACGTCTGACATAAGCGCCCCACAAATGGCCCCGATGATGGCCCTTGTAATGGCCAGCTGGCTCCAGGCACCGCCATTTGCCAGTGCCCTTTTGCAGATGCTAGCCTTCGCCCACCGTCTCTTTCTGTAATCGCCTCTGTCCCTGCCTCGCACACTTATCCGGGCACTGTAAACAGGTGTACGTGCTGCCTCTGCAAACGGCGTGCACCAGGTTTTCGGGACTCATCGCGATGGTGGCTACACCAGCAAGCCCCCGCATACTTTTCACACAATCAAAGCTTTTGCCGAGGCAACCGCATGTTCCATCCCGTACGCAATTTCACTGTCGCATCTTTGTTCGTCTTGTTGGGGCTCGCCGCACCCAGCGCCCTGGCACAGGACAACGCCGAGACGATCGCGGAAGGCAAGCAGGTTTCTTTCACCTACACCCTCACGTCGGGGGATGAAGTCATCGAAAGCAACTCGGGACAGGAGCCCATGGTCTACGTACAGGGCGGCGGCCGGATTCTGCCGGCCCTGGAATCAGAGCTCGAAGGCATGAGCGCTGGCGAGGAAACCACCGTGACCCTCGCCGCGGCCGACGCTTACGGCGAAGTCAGGGCAGACGCGTTCCAGGAAATTCCGTTGGAACAATTGCCCGAGGATGCGCGTGTCCCCGGCGCCCTGCTGCAGGCGCAGGGCTTCCCGGGCCCCATTCGCGTGGCGGAAGTCAAAGAAGAGGTGGCGATACTCGACTTCAATCATCCACTGGCAGGCAAAGACATCACTTTCGATATTGTCATCCTGGCCGTGAAAAATGCGCCGCCACCACCCTCACCCGCCCCGCCAGTAATGACCAACTAGGCGCCGACTTCCAGACAGGCGGCTCCCGTCGTACTCTGCGACGCAGGGTCTGTTTGCCAGCGGCGGCAGGGTACCAACGCCAACAACGAAGTTGACTATCATGGGCGCTATGCCTGCTCCTCGAGGAGAGACCCGCCGTGAAAACTCGCCTGTCAGGATTTAGCCCCGCCGTTGCCGCGGCCATCATCATTGCACTCGGCGCACCGCAGCTGACTTTCGCCCGCACCCACCAGCGGGGGCCGTCGGGCCCGGTGGACGTTGCCCTGGCGTCGGAGCTTCGATCCGCCGACGACAAGGCTCGCGACGCCAACCGCCAGCCGAAGAAGACCTTGGAGTTTTTCGGGTTTGAGCCGGACATGCGAGTCATCGAGATCCTGCCTGGCGGGGGCTGGTATACCAAGATCCTGGTGCCGGCGTTGCGCGAGCAGGGCGAATACTACGCCGCCGGGGGGCTACTCAAGGCCATGGGCTTTGGCGGCATTCTCGACGGCGTCACACAGCTCGAAGGCTTTGAAGAGTTGAACATCATCGATATTTCCCCGGCCATGACAAGGACCGAACGCATCGGCTACGTGGACATGGGGCCAGTGGATTTCGGTGTGACAGAGGTGGACCTGGTCCTGACCTTCCGCAATCTGCACAATCTCGCGCCCAGCGGGCGGACGGAGCTCTACATCGCCACCCTGGCGGCGCTGAAGGATGGCGGCAAGTTCGGTGTCGTCGACCATACGCGGCGGCACATGGCACCGATGACCGACGAAAGCTGGCGTCGCCTCGACCCGGTGCAGGTGATCAAGGAAATTACGGGCGCGGGATTCAAATTCGTCGACTACTCAGAACTGCACTACCGACCTGATGACGAATTGCGCTTCGAAGTCGGCCGCAAGACCGTACGGGGAAATTCGGACCGGTTCACCCTGCTGTTTGAGAAATAGTCGGGCGCTTGGCTACAAACAGATAGCCGGCTGTCGATACGGCTGTCACCAGGACCGTAATCAGGGGCAGCTGATCTGCAACTGGGCGTTGGCGCCGTCGAGGCCGATAAAGTCCACCGCAGCGCCGCCTTCCAGGGGTACTCGCTGGGCGGGCTTCATCCGGTAGGTCCAGTCCCTGACCTTGATTTGCACGGTGCCGGCGCTGGTGTCCGTAGCAATGACGCCCACAGACGCGATGCCGTTGCAGACCCCCACCGCGTCGCCGCTGCCGAGCACCAGGTCGGGCACCGAATCAATCTTGCGGTTAGCGATCTGCTGGTTGCGTTCCCAGTCTTCGCGCAGCGCCTGTGAAATCACCGCCGCCTTCTCGGTCTGGGAAGAGGTCTTTGCCACCAGCGCGGTCAACCCGATCAGCCGTGCCTGTAAGACAGCGAACTCGTCTTTGAGCTGCGGATTGGTGACGGTCCGGGATTCGATCTCCGCAACAATCGTCTTGATCTCATCCGCGGACGCCTGCAGCTCGTCGCTCGCGGCCTGCAGATCTGAGTCCAGTTGCACGACCTGGGGTTCTTCCAGCATCGAATCGAAGAAGCGCCTGGCCAGGTTGTTGACCGTCAGCCCGATGGCTGCGCCCAAGACGGCGAACAACAGCAACACAGGCCGGCTCCAGGTTGCACGCAGCCTGGAACCGAGTTCTTCCTTGGTTTCCCGGGCATCTTCCTTGATAACGTCCCGGATGCGCTTGCGTTCGGCTGTGCTGTCGTCCGTCATAATCCCCTCCTCGCCCGCCAGCATAGGCAATTTTCAGATGGGTCGCCTACACTCTGTGCCACTTCACCCTATGCGCGGACCAGGCAAGAAATCAAAGCATGGCACGTCGTCGTCACACGGGTCATAGACCAATGATCGTGCGGCCGCGCAGGACACCTGCCGGCAACGCGGCAGTTTTCGCAGGGTGCTGCCTGGTAGTGCTGGTCACCACTGCTGACACGGCGATCGCGCAGGCCAGCCGGGGCGGCAACGTCACGCCTGGCGATGCGCGGGCGACCACGGAGTTGAACCTGGACACCACATCCAGCGTCGCGGAGCCCGACGGCACGGATTCGCTGGTTGTGCCCTCGGGCGATGATCCGGATCCGCCCACGGAAACGCTGCGGACCGGCCCGGCCACGCTCGACGCGCCGCCCAACGCGCCGTCAGGCAGCCAGTTGACAGTCGGCTGGACCGGCCCGGACAACCAGGGCGATTACATCGCAATTGCCACCCCGACCGATGCCGGCAACCGGCAGGCGTCGTACAAGTACACCAACCAGGGCACACCGCTCGCCGTGAAGGTGCCGGACGCGCCGGGCCAGTACGAGCTGCGTTACATCCAGGGCCAGTCGCGGAGCATCCTGCAGCGCCAGCCGCTGGAAGTGACGGCTGTCGGCGCCACGCTGGACGCGCCGGCAAGTGCACCGTCGGGCAGCCAGCTGACTGTCGGCTGGACCGGCCCGGACAACCAGGGCGACTACATCGCAATTGCCACCCCGACCGATGCCGGCAACCGGCAGGCGTCGTACAAGTACACCAACCAGGGCACACCGCTCGCCGTGAAGGTGCCGG
>CAMYJV010000083.1 GCA_947258805.1 uncultured Gammaproteobacteria bacterium
CTTGTCCGGGATATCGGTCAGCATGCGCAGATAGCGCAGCACCACTTCTACGCTGACGTCCGGACGCACCGAGATGGTGTCCGGATTCATCAGGCCGCCGGCGCTGTCTTCCGGGTAGGCAAGTACTGACTGCAGCCGTTCCTTGTCCTGGTCGGACAGGGAGCGAATTACCTGCTGCGTAACTGCCTCGGGCAGGTCGGCGACAAAGTCGGCCAGGTCGTCGAGATCCATGCCCTCGGTGGCGGCCACCAGCTCGGCAGCCTCCATCCCGTCGATGATGCCCGCGCGCACCTCGTCGTTCAGTTCGAGCAGGATGTCGCCGTCGTCGCTGTCTTCCACCAGGTCCCAGACGATGGCGCGCTCGGCGGGTGGCAGGGACTCCAGCAGATCGGCGATTTCCGCCGGGTGCAGCGAACGCACCAGCTTGCCGACCTGGCGCAGGGCGCCGGTCTCGAGGGCTTCGCGGAGCAGGCCGAGGTCGGTCTTGGCGGGCGGTGCGGGCAGGTTCATCGGAGTAGGGCCGCTGCCCTAATCGATTCGCTTGACGGTTTCGCCCGCCTGCTGGACGGCAGACAGTTCTGTATGGCGCGTCAGCACCTCGGCGTGCCTCGTAGACAGGGCGGTGGCCAGCTTGTCAGCCATATAGACGGAGCGATGCTGGCCCCCGGTGCAGCCCAGTGCAATGGTCAGGTAGTTGCGGTGAAAGTCCAGGTACCGGGGAATCCAGTTGTCGAGAAACTGGAGTATGTCGCGGTACATGTCCTGCACCGCTTCGCTCGCATCGAGGAAGTCGGCCACCGGCCGGTCACGGCCAGTCAATGGCCGCAGCGTGATGTCCCAATACGGGTTCGGGAGGCAGCGCAGGTCGAACACAAAGTCTGCGTCAGCCGGCAGGCCGTGCTTGAAGCCGAAAGATTCCACGAGAATTGACAGGTTGGGCACCTGCCGCAGCCCGACGCGCTCGCGCAGCGCATCCCGCAGTTCATAGATGCTGGTGCGTGTAGTGTCCAGTACCAGCTCCGCGGCGTCGATGATCGGCCCGAGGAGTTCCCGCTCGAGCGCGATGGCGTCTTTCAGGCTTTCACCTTCGCGCCGCAGCGGGTGGCGGCGCCGGGACTCCGAGTAGCGCTTGAGCAGAATGTCGTCATCGGCGTGCAGGAATACGACCTCGCAATGCATCCCGCTGTCTCGCAGCCGATGTGCCATGGCCGGCACAGACTCGAGATCTGCGGAGCGATTACGCGCGTCTACGCCCATAGCCAGATTTTCGTATCCCGCATCACCGGATGCGATGATCTCCGAGACCATGGTTTCGACGAGCATCGCCGGCACATTGTCGATGCAGTAAAAGCCCATGTCTTCGAGCAGGTTCAGGGCCACGCTCTTGCCGGAGCCGGACAGCCCGCTGATGATGATCAGGCGCATCGGGCTATTCCGCTCGCTCTGTCTCGTCTGCCGGCGGTAGACAGGCGCGCACGGCCAACACCGCCGCGTCCGGTGTCGCGGCGTCACGCAGCGCCTGCGGGCTGGTATTGTGGCGCAGCGCGTTGACTACCGTACTCATTTCGCCGCCGTCCGCCTCCGGCAGCATCAAACCCACGGCGACGGAGATTTCGGTGTCCTCACCAGCGTCGAAATCCACGGGTGACGCGAAGCACAGCAATGCGCCGACGGGTTGGTCGAGGACGGGGTCGCGCCCGTGAGGAACGGCGATACCGTTTCCCAGGCAGGTGCTGCCGAGCCGTTCACGCTGATCCAGCAGGGCGAAAATCTCGGCCGCGGTCAGTGAGCCGGAGCCGCTCGCGAGCAGCAGGCTTAGAGACTGCAGTGCATCCTTGCGGCTGCTGGCTTCGACGTTAACGCGAACACGGTCTGCAGTCAGGAATTCCGGGTTGAGCATGTTGATAGTTCACGAACGCTTGTTCGCGTGCCGGGCATGGTGGTCGGTAATCTTTTCCTTGTGCCGGATGATCTGCCGGTCGAGTTTGTCGACGAGGCTGTCGACTGCGGCATACATATCGTCTTCCACCGCATCGGCAAACAGCGACCTTCCCGAAATGGCCACGCGCGCCTCCGCTTTGTGGCGCAGCTTCTCGACGGTGAGTATGCAGTGAATACCGGTGACATGATCGAAATGCCGTTCCAGCTTTTGCAGCTTTTCTTCGACGTAGTCTCGCATTGCCGGGGTGACGTCAACGTGATGGCCGGTGAGATTCAGTTGCATGCTGCTGTCCTCCTTGTTATTAAACCGGTTCGGTCACCGGACACTCAAACGCTTCCGCTCTGCTGACGGGGCGATACGCAGGGCCTCCCGGTATTTTGCCACCGTTCGCCGGGCAACATTGATGCCTTCGCCGGCTAAATTCTTGGCAATCGCGCTATCGCTGAGGGGCTTGGCCGGGTTTTCTTGGCCAATCAGGCGGCGAATGCGCGCCTTGATGGCCGTTGACGATTCGCCGGTACCGTCGGAAGTGGCCAGCTGGCTGGAGAAAAAGTAGCGAAACTCGACCACGCCTCGCGGGGTATGCATGTACTTGTTGGCGGTAACCCTCGAGATGGTCGACTCGTGCATACCCACGGCCTCAGCCACATTCTTCAGGATCATGGGCTTCATGTGCTCCTCCCCATGTTCGAGAAAACCGGTCTGCTTCTCCACGATGCTCAGCGCAACTTTCATCAGCGTGTCGTCGCGGATTTCCAGACTCCGCACCAGGAAACGCGCCTCCTGCAGTTGCGCGCGCAGGGTATCGTGGCCGCTATCGGTCTTCAGCATCTCCGCATAGGCCTGATTGACCTTCAGTTTCGGCGAGAAGCTGCGGTTCAGTTCCACGACCCAACGGCCGTCCTGCTTGCGCACATAGACGTCCGGAATCACATATTCAGTGGAATCCGGCTGCACGGCCGCGCCGGGCCGGGGGTGGCAGGCCCGGATCAGCATCAGGGCGAGGGTCAGCGACTCTTCCGACACACCATAGTCGCGGCGCAGCTGGCCGAAGGCGCTTTCGGCCACGAGGTCTAATGAATTCGCCGCAATCAGCAAGGCCAGGTCACGTCCCGGCGTGTCCGGTGCCAACTGGTGTAATTGAATTCCAATGCATTCGGCAGGCGTCCGCGCGGCCACGCCGGCGGGGTCGAGGGTCTGGATCTTTGCCAGCGTGGTTTCCATTTCCGACAGCGAAAAGCCCGCGTCTGCGGCCATTATGGTCTGGATGGATTCGAGGTCTTCGGTCAGGTAGCCGTCTTCGTTCAGCGCGTCGACGATGGCGTGGCCAATGGCCACCTCGCGTGGTGAGAAATGCTCCATTTCGAGCTGCCAGAGCAGGTGCTCGCGCAGGGACTCTCCGCTGGTATCGGCAATCTCGGGGCGCCGACCGTCGTCTGCCCACCCATCGCTGCGGCTGTCCCGGGAGGTCGGTTCGTCCCGCAGGCTGATCTCGTCGGCTTCCCGCGCCACGACCTCCGGCTCGCCGCTTGCGTCTGCGGCGGCCGGCGTTTCCACGTCGGGCGGCTCTTCCGCCTCGAGCATCACGTTTTCTGCCAGGGGTGCCGGATAGTGCGTTGAATATCCAGCACCGAAATCGGGTCGACGCCGGCGAAAGGCTCATCTAGCAGCACAAAGCGAGGTTCTGCGGCCAACGCCCGGGCGATCTCCACCCGGCGACGCTCCCCGCCCGACAGGCTCATTCCGAGGCTCGTGCGCACGTGGCTAACGTGCAATTCATCGAGCAGGTCCTCAAGCTGGCTTTCGCGATCGGCGCGTGTCAGCCCGGCGCGCGTCTGCAGTATTGCCATGATGTTCCGCTCCACGCTGAGCTTGCGGAACACCGAGGCTTCCTGCGGCAGGTAACCGAGGCCCTTGCGGGCTCGCTGGTGCATCGGCATCTGGGTCAGATTCTCGCCGTCCAGCTCGATGCGCCCTTTGTCGGTGGGGATCAGGCCGACGATCATGTAGAAAGCGGTGGTCTTCCCGGCACCGTTGGGTCCAAGCAGTCCCACCACCTCGCCACTGCGTATCTCAAGCGAAATGTCGTCGACGACCTGGCGGAGCTTAAATCGCTTGCTGATGCTCTCGGCGCGCAGCGTGCTGGTGCCGGAATCAGGAGCCATCACGCTCGGACGGCTTGATCTTCATCCGCACCTGGCCGGATTCATCGCCATCTGCAATTATGAATTCGCGGCGCAGGTCATAGGCAATTCGCGGGCCCGACACTTCGTTGACGCCGTCGCTGACCCACGCCTCGTCCACCAGGCGTATCAGGTTCGAGGCCAATTCGTATTCCATGACTACGGCGCGGCCCCGCGTGACACCGGCATCGACGGACTTCTGCTGTTCGAATCGAGCGGGTTGACCGCTCAGCCTGGCGCTTTCGAGCCGATGGGCCAGGAAACGCACTTCGGCCGTGTCGGACCAGGTGCGGGTCGTCGCGCTCTGAATGACCACGTTGCCCCGGAAGGTCCAGACGCTGTCATCGAAGTCGAGGCGAGTTGCCTCGGCGCTGTCGGCGGTAATGCCGAGTTCGCCCTGGCGGATGCTCAGACCGGTGAAGCTCAGGCGATCGTTCCGGCGGTCGAACTCGGAAGCGTCTGCATCGAGATCAATGGGTGCGGCGCGATCGAACTCCAGGCCCAGCTCGGCCTCGAGGTCTTCTTCTGCCATGGACGGCACGGCAGCGAGCAGCACGCAGGCCAGCAGCAAGCCGCAGCTAGGGTGTAAAGGTCCCGGTGACATCGGCAATCAGCTGCAATCGGTCTTCCTTGAGAAATACGCGCATTCCTGTCGCGAGAATGCGGTCCCCGGACATTTCTATCTCCACCGGACGGTCGGTGAATGCGACGAAAGTCTGCGGATCGATTTCGAGATAGTCCGTGCGGATGATGGCCGGTTCGCCACTGTCCTTTCTGGTCACGGCAACAACCTCGCCCGACAGCTGCAGGATATCACTGTCGGGCGGCATGCTGCCTGTGTCGGCCGTCAAATCCCACGGCACGGCAGCGCTCGGCACGTACTGAAAGGCAACGGCCGTCAATGCAACTGCACCATTGTCCGGATCCTGGCGCAGTTCGCGGGTGCGGATACGGTAGAGCACGTNGCTGGCCCCGGTTCCCACCAGTTCAGCCTCCTTGACGTAGTATCCGGCCCCGAGGCGGCGCATCCCGCCGTTCTTGTCTTCCGGCGCCTGCAGCTGCCACAGCAGCAGGCCGCTGGCCAACGCACCGGCCGTCAGCAAGGCCAGAGTCAGGCCATTGACGCCGCCGCTGCCTTTCAGGGTCTAGCCTCCGCCCAGGCCCGGGCCAGCAGGTCGCAGACCTCGCGCACGGCACCGCGCCCGCCCTTGGCAAGAGTCTGCCAGTGCACGCGCGCGGCAACGTCCGGATGCGCATCCGCCGGTGCGACCGCGAAGCCCACGGCCGTCAGGACAGGCAGGTCCGGGGCATCGTCGCCGACGCAGGCCACCGTTTGCAGGTCGTCGATGCCGAGCTCTGCAGCCAGGCCCTGCAAAGCTGGCAGCTTGTCGTCCTCACCGAGCACGGCATGCTTCACCCCGAGTTCACGCAAACGTGTCTCCACCGCCACGGAACGCCGCCCGGAAATTACCGCCACCTCGCAACCCAGGCGCATGACCGACTTGATGCCGTAGCCATCGCGGACGTGGAATGCCTTCGTTTCGTTGCCGTGCTGGTCGTAGTAGAGCCGCCCGTCCGTCATCACGCCGTCTACATCCAGCACCAGCAGACGGGTGCGTGCGGCGCGTTCCAGCAGTGCCTGGTCTTCAGCCATGCCAGCGCGTCAGACTACGCCGGCGCGCAGCAGGTCATGCACGTGCAGTGCACCAACGAGTTTCTGCTGGTCGTCTACCACCAGCAGCGCGGTGATCTTGTTCTGCTCCAGGCGCAGCAGCGCTTCAGCGGCCAGTTCATTCGGGGCGGCCGTGCGGCAGTTCGCGGTCATGACTTCGCGCATCCGGGTGGATTGCAGATCAAACTTGCGGTCCAGGGCACGGCGCAGATCGCCGTCCGTGAACACGCCCGCCACCCGCCCGTCGGCGTTGACCACGCCGGTCATGCCAAGACTCTTGCGGGTCATTTCCAGCAGGCCTTCGTGCAGCGGGGCATCGTCGCGAACGCTCGGCAGCTCTGCGCCGGTGTGCATCAGGTCGCTGACATGCAGCAGCAGGCGTCGCCCGAGGGCGCCGCCGGGATGGGACATCGCGAAGTCCTCCTTGGTGAAGCCGCGGCTCTCCAGCAGCGCCACCGCCAGGGCGTCGCCCATGGCCAGCGTTGCCGTCGTGCTTGCCGTCGGCGCCAGGTTCAGTGGACAGGCTTCTTCCCGCACGCCGACGTTCAGCACGACGTCCGCGGCGCTGCCGAGGGTGGACTCAGGCGCGCCGGTGATCGTGATCAGCGGAACCGCCAGGCGCTTCAGCAACGGCAGGATCGTCACGATCTCCGCCGTTTCGCCGGAGTTGGACAAGGCAATTACCAGGTCTTTTGCAGTGATCATGCCCAGGTCGCCGTGGCTGGCTTCACCGGGGTGCACAAAAAATGCCGGCGTGCCCGTACTGGCCAGGGTTGCTGCCAGCTTGCTGCCGATATGGCCGGACTTGCCCATGCCGGTGACGATGACCCGGCCGGCACATTCCAGGCACAGTCGGCAGGCGCGCGCAAAATCCACGCCGATGCGCGGCACCAGGTCGCGAATAGCCTGCGCCTCGATATCCAGAACCCGGCGGGCCCGGGCCTGCAATTCCGAGTCGTCTATTGCAACAACGCTCATGGCGAATCCAATGCGACGGGTTCTAGATCACCGTGCTGACCAGGTAAGCGAGATAGGCGATGAAGCCGATGAGCGCCAACCAGCCGGCTCCCCGGCCGATCCGGATCGTACCGCCGGCATTGTACGCGAAGAAGAAAAATGCCAGCGTGAAGCCAAGCATCACCGGCAGGTGCAGGACGACGGCTTCCGGATCGAGCGTGGCCGGATGAATGGTGCCCGCCACGCCGATGACCGCCCGCGTATTGAAGGTGTTGGAGCCAATCACGTTGCCCAGCGCCAGGCCATGCTCACCCTTGCGGGCGCCGACGATGGACACCGCCAGCTCCGGCAGGCTGGTGCCGATGGCGACCACCGTCAGGCCGATCACCAGGTCGCTGATGCCCAGGCGCGTGGCAAGGTTGGTGCTGCCCCAGACCAGGGCTTCGGAGCCCAGGGCGAGCGTCCCCAGCCCCAGCAGCAGGACCAGCGCGGCGCGCCCGGTGCTGAGATCCGCTGCGATCTCCGCCGCGTACTCGGCCTCGAGAGGGTCTTTGCCCCGGGTGCGCAGTCCCAGCCGGATGACCCAGGCGATGAACGCGACCAGGCCGGCGAGCAGCAGCCAGCCATCCGTCCGGCTCAGCACGCCGTCCGGGAACAGCACCACCGGGACGACGCTTACGGCCAGCATTACGGGCAGCTCGCTGCGCAGGGTCTGGGACTCGATATGCAACGGCGTGATGATGGCGGCAATGGCCATGACCATGCCGATGTTCGCGATGTTGGAGCCCAGAGCGTTGGCCACGGCCAGGTTTGGTGCGCCCGCCAGGGCCGCCGTCGCCGATACCAGCACTTCGGGCAGCGACGTGGCGAAACCAAGCACGGTCAGTCCGATCAGCAGGGGCGGGATGTTCAACGCGCGCGCAATTACGCCGGCCCCCAGCACCACTCGATCGGCCCCCCACGCCAGCAGCACCAGGCCGGCAGCAATCGCGACGAATTCAAGGAGCATGCCGGAGATTATAATGGCCGATCCCAAGGGCCCCAGAGGGAATTGAATGACGCCTGCCGAAATACAGCAGCTGATCGAAACGCATTTGCCCGACTGCACCGCTGAGGTGGCCAGTGAGGACCTGACCCATTACGAGGCCACAGTGATCAGCAGCGCCTTCGCCGGCCAGCGGCCGCTAAAGCGGCATCAGCTGGTCTACCAGGCCCTCGGCGAACGAATGGGGCGAGAAATACACGCCATGTCCATTGCCGCCTATACGCCCGAGGAGTGGCGTGCGCGCGCTGGCTGAGGGCGGTCGCAGGGGCGGTTACGGTGGATAGACTCGCCATCAACGGTGGCCCTGTCCTCGACGGGGCAGTGCGGATCTCCGGCGCGAAAAACGCCACGTTGCCGATCCTGGCGGCGTCGTTGCTTAGCCGGACGCCGTTGACGATCCACAACGTGCCGCAGCTGCGCGACGTGAACACCACCATCGCGCTGTTGCGCCGGATGGGTGTGGGCGTGGAATCCCGCCCCGACGGGCGAGTGGATGTCGAGCCGGCTACCCTGGAGAACTATTTCGCGCCCTATGAGCTGGTGAAGACCATGCGCGCATCGGTGCTCGTGCTCGGGCCGTTGCTCGGCCGCCATGGCCGGGCGGACGTGTCGCTGCCGGGCGGCTGTGCGATCGGGGCGCGGCCCGTGGACCTGCACGTGGCCGGCCTGCGGGCCCTCGGGGCGCGGGTGAAGATCGCCGACGGGTATATCAGCGCCACCGCCAGCCGCCTGAAGGGCGCGCACCTGGTGCTCGAGAAGGTGACGGTCACGGGCACCGAGAACCTGATGATGGCCGCCGTCCTCGCCGCCGGCGAAACCGTGATCGACAACGCGGCCCGGGAACCGGAGGTGATCGATCTCGCCGCCTTTCTGAATTCCATGGGGGCCAGGGTGACCGGCGCCGGCACCGCGCAGATCGTAATTCAGGGCGTCGACGCGCTGGAGGGTAGCGACTACTCCGTGCAGCCGGATCGCATCGAGGCGGGAACCTTCCTGGTCGCAGGCGCCATCACCCGGGGGCGCGTGCGTGTTGAGAACGTCGTGCCCGAGCATCTCGAAGTGGTCCTCCAGAAGCTGCGCGAAGCTGGCGCGAATATCGAGACCGGGGCTGACTGGGTAGAACTCGACATGCAGGGGCGACGGCCAGTGGCGGTAGATGTCAGCACCGCGCCTTACCCCGGATTCCCGACGGACATGCAGGCCCAGTTCATGGCCCTGGACTGCGTGGCGGACGGGGTTGGTACCGTCACAGAAAACGTTTTCGAAAACCGCTTCATGCACGTGCCAGAACTACAGCGCATGGGGGCGAAGATACGCCTGGAGGGCCACACGACCGTGGTGCGCGGTCAAAGCTCGCTGCGCGCCGCGCCGGTCATGGCGACTGACCTGCGAGCGTCGGCGGGCCTGGTCCTTGCCGGGCTGGTGGCAGACGGTGAAACCATCGTGGACCGCATCTACCACCTCGACCGCGGCTATCAGCGCATCGAGGAAAAGCTGGCGCAGCTGGGCGCCCGGATCCGCCGCCTCAGCTGACGACAGATACCCCGATGTCCGGTAGGCAAGCTTCCAGAGCCCCGTGTATAATTTCGCCGCGTTTTTCAACGTCCGCCACTCGGATTCTTCTCTATAGCGGGCGTTCTTCCGGTCCAGGGTCGTTCGGGCATCACCCGGCGGCCCTGCCGTGCACATACCCCAGCTGGGAGGGTGAGCTGAATGAGCGAAGAGTCGGGACTCAGCCGACGGCGTTTTCTGACCGTGGCAACCACTGTAGTTGGTGTCACCGGCGCGGCGTTTACCGCGGTTCCGTTCCTGGCGTCCTGGAAACCCAGCGCCCGGGCGCAGGCTGCCGGGGCGCCCGTGCAGGTGGATATCAGCAAGCTGGAAACCGGTGCAATGGTGCGCCTGGAATGGCGCGGCAGGCCGGTGTGGATACTGCGCCGGTCCCCAAAGATGCTCGAGCGCATGAGCCTGTTGGTCGACCAGCTCAGTGACCCGGACTCCGTCGAGTCGGAGCAGCCCGGTTACACGCAGAACGAGACACGTTCCGTGAAACCGGAGGTTCTGGTCGTGATTGGCACTTGCACCCACCTGGGCTGCGCACCGATCGAACGCTTCGACGTGGCGCCAGAAGATCTCGGCCCGGCCTGGGAGGGCGGTTTCTATTGCCCGTGCCACGGGTCGAAGTTCGACCTCGCCGGGCGCGTTTATTCTGGTGTGCCCGCGCCCACAAACCTTCCCGTGCCGCCACATCGTTATGTGGGCGATAACCTGATCATTATCGGCGAAGACACAGGAGCCAGCGCATGAATTCCGCCCGTGCCGATGCCGCGAACGGCGGCCAGCGTTCCCCGCGCTTCATCGACTGGATCGATGCGCGTTTCCCGCTGACAAAGATGCTCAAAGAGCACGTAACGGAGTACTACGCGGCGAAGAACTTCAACGTCTGGTACGTATTTGGCGTGCTGGCCTTTGTTGTCCTGATCATCCAGCTGCTCACAGGCATCTGGCTGACAATGAACTACAAGCCCGCCGCAGCTGACGCCTTCGCATCGGTGGAATACATCATGCGCGACGTCGAGTGGGGCTGGCTGATCCGCTACATGCATTCGACCGGGGCGTCGGCTTTCTTCATCGTGGTGTACCTGCACATGTTCCGCGGCATGATGTATGGCTCCTACAAGCCGCCGCGCGAGCTGCTGTGGATTATCGGCATGCTGATCTACCTGGCGCTGATGGCCGAGGGATTTTTCGGTTACCTGCTGCCCTGGGGCCAGATGTCCTACTGGGGCGCCCAGGTCATCGTGTCGCTGTTCGGCGCGGTGCCGCTGGTCGGCGACGCGCTGGTGGAGTGGATTCGCGGCGACTTCTACATTTCCGATATCACCCTGAATCGCTTCTTTGCGCTACACGTGATCGCCGTGCCGCTGGCGCTGGTCATGCTGGTCGTCGTGCACATCCTGGCCTTGCACGAGACGGGTTCACTGGGCCCGGACGGCATCGAGATCAAGGAGAAAAAGGGTCCGAACGGCATTCCGCTGGACGGGGTTGCCTTTCACCCTTACCTGACTTCGAAGGACCTGGTGGCCATTGTCATCTTCCTGATCCTGTTCTCGGGCGTGATCTTCTTCGCGCCGGAGATGGGCGGCTACTTCCTGGAGCACGCCAACTTTGAGCCCGCGAATCGGCTGAAGACGCCTGAGCACATTGCCCCGGTGTGGTACTTCACGCCTTTCTACGCCATCCTGCGTGCGGTGCCGAGCAAGGGTCTCGGGGCCTTGCTGATGTTCATGGCCATCGTCGCGCTGTTTCTCCTGCCGTGGCTGGACCGCTGCAAGGTCAAGTCCATCCGCTACCGCGGCTGGACTTTCAAGCTCGCACTGACTGTGTTCGTTGTGAGCTTCGTGGCGCTGGGGTATTTAGGCTTGATGCCGGCCACCGAGACTTACGTCTTGCTGGCGCGGATCTTCGCCGGTCTGTATTTCGCCTTTTTCCTCTTCATGCCCCTCTACACGAGCATGGAGAAAACGAAACCCGTTCCCGAGCGGGTCGTCTTTCACGACTAGGGCAGGGCGATGCTGAAAAAAGAAACTGCCCACAGGTGGGTCATCGCTGCAGCTGCCGCGCTGCTGCTGGCCGTGGCACCGGTCTTTGCGGCCAGCGAGTACCCGTTGCAACCGGCCGGCAACGATGTGGGCAATATTCCCTCATTGCAGCGGGGTGCACGCAATTTCATCAACTACTGCATGGGCTGCCACTCGGCGCAGTACGTTCGGTACAACCGGTTGGCGGAAGACCTTGGTATCCGTGAAGACCAGGTGATCGAGAACCTGATGTTCGCGGCGGACAAGCCCCAGGAAACCATGACTGTCGCGATGCCCGCCGGCGATGCAGAGCGCTGGTTCGGCCAGTCGCCTCCGGACCTTAGCCTCATCGCCCGGAGCCGCGGCACCGACTACCTGTACACTTTTCTGAAGAGCTTCTACGTGGAAGACGGCAGGCCGACAGGTGTCAATAACCTGGTGCTGGCCAACGCGAGCATGCCGCACGTGTTGTGGGAGCTGCAGGGCGAGCAGCGGGCCGTTTTTGAAGAGAAAACCGCAACGGACTCCGAAGGCGTTGAATACACCCGGACTGTGTTCAAGGAACTGGAACTGGAGAAGCCTGGCCGGCTGTCGCCGGAGGAATACGATCGTTTCGTGCGCGATATAGTGAATTTCCTGGACTATGTCGGGGAACCGATGCAGCTACAGCGCACCCGGTTGGGAGTCTGGGTCATCGTGTTCCTCCTCGTATTCGGCTTGTTTGCCTACCTGCTGAAAAACGAGATCTGGAAAGACGTCAAGTAGACGCGACGGGCCGCATCGCGGTCGCCAGGTCGACAGAATAACCAGACGGCCGTTCGCCGGGACGGCTGTACCATAAGACGGTGTGGGCTGATGCCCTGGGGGTACCTGATCAATGATGCTCTACTCGAGCCCGACCTGCTTTCACAGCCATCGCGTCCGCCTGGTGCTGGCGGAAAAGAACATCAGCATGGACATTTTCAGTGTCCAGGGGGCTGAACTGCCCGAGGATTTGCTGGACCTGAATCCTTATCACAGCCTGCCCACGCTCGTGGACCGCGAGCTGGTGCTGTATGACTCGCGTGTGATCGTAGAATATCTGGACGAGCGCTTTCCTCACCCGCCGCTGATGCCGGTCGATCCGGTCACCCGGGCCCAGTTCCGGCTTGCCCTGTATCGCATCGAGCGCGACTGGTACGGTCTTGCCCAGGAGCTGGAAGACGCGAGCGACAACAAGCAAGCCTCACGCATTCGCAAGATGCTGAGAGAGAGCATCCTGTCCAGCGCCGAAGTGTTCAGCGCCCGACACTTTTTTCTGAGCGACGAGTTTTCGCTGGTTGACTGCACCATTGCGCCGTTGCTGTGGCGGCTGGATAGCTATAGCCTGGACCTTGGCAGCGGTGGCGAGCCGGTGGACAGGTACATGGACGAAGTCTTCTCACGCCGTTCCTTCCAGGACAGCCTGACCGAACTCGAACACGAGATGCGGCAATAGACTGTCCCGACCGGGCCCGATGAGCGTGTCAACCACTTCCCAGCGTCCCTACCTGCTGCGTGCGATGCACGAGTGGATGACTGACAACGGCCACACGCCCCACCTGGTCATCGACGCCACTGCGCCAGGCGTCGAAGTGCCGGAGCCTCACGTCTCCGACGGCAAGATCATCCTGAACGTGAGTTATGCGGCCGTCCGTGACCTGGAGCTCGGCAATACCGACATCAGCTTCGAGGCCCGCTTCGGGGGCATCCCCCAGCGACTGTTCGTGCCGATTGCGGCAGTCCTCGGCATCTACGCGCGGGAGACGGGACGAGGCATGATCTTCGCCGCTCGCGAAGACGAGGAAGCCGAGGCCGCACAGGAGACCGACGCGGCAGATCGCCAGCCCCCGCCCGCGGGCGGTCGGTCCCATCTGAAGGTGATCAAATAGGCTGCCGATTTGTCGCCGGCACTAGCTCCGGTGACTGTAGTCGAAAGCCGCGGGAATCCACAGCAGGCGAGGGCGATCCAGGGAACCCGAGACGGCCACCACGTCGAAGCGCAGCGGGTGCTCCCCGTAGCGATCATGGCATTGCAGGAAGTACTGCGCGGCCCGGGCGAGACGCTCCCGCTTGCGCAGGCCTATGCTCTCGGCCGGTGCTACCGGTGCAAGCCTGCGACGATAGCGAATCTCCACGATGACCAGTTGGGGCCCGTCTTCCATGACCAGGTCAAGTTCACCGGTCCGGCAACGAAAATTGCGCGACACGGTGCGCAGGCCCTCGCGCACCAGGTAGCGTTCGGCCAGCGTTTCGGCGAGTTTGCCAGCCGCGAGGTGCGGTGCCTCGTCATTCCGTGAGCGAGTCACCGCCGCTCGCTTCTGCCGGTTCCAGGGCGACCGGTTGGCCGCTGACGACGCGTGCCCACATCAGTTTCCGGTGTATGCGCCCGTCTCTGGCCAGGTAGAGCCGGCCGGTCACGCCGTCGATCTCGGGCAGGCCGCCCGGGCCGGTCATGCGTGTAGCGATCTGGAACGAGTCATAGCCCATCGCGAACAGGCGCGCCCGCCGGCTGGATTCTGCGGGCCAGTAGCGGGCCAGGCTCTGCCGCGCGGCGGCTGCCTGCCCGTCCGGGGCGATGATCCATGGCATGTCGGGGAACATGATGCCGTTCAGGTCTGAATTTCCGCGCGCACCTTCGGTGTATATGGCCGACGTGGCGTAGGTGGGAATCGTGCCTGCATAATAAAAACGCAGCTGGGGCCGCAATAACTTGCCAGTTTCGGCGGGAGCTGCCATGAATATTAGGTCGACGTCGCGACGCCGTCGCGGTTCGAAACCCAGGTCTATGCCGAGATTTGCCTGCAGTCGTGTCATGCGATCGCGGCTCTCGCCGATCAGCATCACGTCCTGGATGCCGTAGGAAAAATCCCGCCCGGCCGGCTGATACAGGTGGTAGTCCACCAACACCCCGCCCAGACCCTGGTAGGTTGCGGCAAAGCTGTTCAGGACGCGCCGCCCCCAGTCGTCGCTCGGTGCCAGGGCGATCGCCCGCAACCGCCCCTCTGCAATTCCCCGCTCGGCCGTTGCTGCGGCCTCATCTTCCGGGGCAAGGGCAAATTGCAGCAGGCCCGGCGGGGCCGGGACGTCATCGGCGAGGAAGTTCAGGGCGAGCGTTGGTAACTCCAGGCCACTGGTGCTGGTAGCCAGGGTGGTCACATCGTCTTTGAGCAGTGGGCCAATGACGACCTGGGCGCCGTCGATCACCGCACGGCGATACGCGTTGCCGACGCCATCCTGCGCCGTGTCATACACGCGAATCTTCGCTGCCGGCTCGTCGGTCGCAGCGTAGAAGCCAGCCATAAAGCCATCGCGCACCGCGGCTCCCGCCAGGGACTGGCGGCCCGTCACCGGCAGCAGCAGCGCGACTCGCTCGGGGGAGAATGCAGACATTTCGAGACTGGCCAGCAACTCCGGCACCAGCACGCTGTTGGCCGGGTGCTGGGGGTTGGCCTGCTGCCAGTTTCGCAGCGCCAGCGCCAGGCCCGCGGGACCGCTGCGCCGGTCCGCCGCCAGCCGCCCCAGCCTGAGCCAGCCGGCCAGCACCAAATCTGCCTCAGCGGTAACGGTCGACACCTCCACGGGCGCGCCAAAGCGCTGGTACAGGGACCACAACAGGCGCTGATTGTCGGCAATGGCGGCCGCGTCACCGAGCCAGACTTCCCGTTCCAGCAGTGCCTCTGTGCCTCGCGCCGGTTCACCGAGTCTGAACAGAGCTTCGCCGCGGATTCTCTGGATTTCGGCTGCAGCGGCAGGTTTCGCCGTGCGTGGCGCGCGGGCGATGATCGCCAGCGCCGCTGCCGGGTCCTCCCGGGCAATGGCGAGATCGCCGGCCACCTGCGCCCAGCCCAGAAGGTTCTCTTCACTGATGGGTTCGGCGAGGCTGTCGAGGATCGCCCGGGCCGCATCGAGCTGCCCTTCCAGGCGTCGTTCACGGGCCGCGCGGATCAGGTAGCGCTCTTGCAGCGGGCCAGTCGCGCCCTCGGCGAGTTTGAGATAAGCCTCGGCCGCCTTGTCGTAACGGCCCTGGTCAGACAATGCGGTGGCTTGCCGGACACCCGGGTCTTCGGCACCGGTGTCGCGCTGGAAGGGTGTGCACGCGCCGATGACCAGCAGCAGGGCCAGGCTCGCTCGCGCCAGCAGCGCGGGTTGCCACGGGCTTGCCCGGTGGCAGCGCGTGCCCTTTACACTCCCGTTGACTCGCCTGATTCGCCCCACTTCCTAACTCCGTCCAGGGAGATACAGCCACGATGTCTGTACCCGAAGTATCCAGACCCGAGCCGTTCCGGGAGCCGTGTCGATGACGGCTGAACCGGGAACGCTTTACGTCGTGGCCACGCCCATCGGCAATCTGGACGATCTGAGTCCCAGGGCCAGGCTGATCCTCGACGCCGTCGCCGTGGTGGCGTGCGAGGATACGCGGCGCACCGGGCAATTGCTAACCCGCCTGGGCCTGCGGCGACCGCTGCTTTCGTTGCACGAACACAATGAGGTGCAGCGCGTGGAGCAGCTGCTGGGCCGG
>CAMYJV010000084.1 GCA_947258805.1 uncultured Gammaproteobacteria bacterium
CGTCATGAAATCCACCGTTTCCACTGCCCGCAGCGCCACCACGTAGTCGTAACGCCGCGCGTCACCCATGACACCCACCGAGCGCACCGGCAGGAATACCGCGAAGGCCTGGCTGGTCTGGTCATACAGGTCGGCCATGCGCAGCTCGTCGATGAAAATCGCATCGGCGCGGCGCAACAGGTCGGCGTAGCCCTTGCGCACCTCGCCGAGAATTCGCACGCCGAGCCCGGGCCCCGGGAACGGATGCCGGTAGACCATTTCCCGGGGCAGGCCGAGTTCCAGGCCGATGCGCCGCACTTCATCCTTGAACAGATCCCGCAGTGGCTCGATGAGCTTCAGGTTCATCTCTTCGGGCAGGCCGCCGACATTGTGGTGTGACTTGATCACGTGAGCCTTGCCGCTGGCAGCACCCGCCGACTCGATCACGTCGGGATAAATCGTGCCCTGGGCCAGCCAGCGAATGTCTTCCAGCTTGGCCGCTTCTTCGTCGAAGACTTCGACGAACAGCCGGCCGATGATCATGCGCTTCTCTTCCGGGTCTGCCACGCCGGCCAGGGCCGACAGGAAGCGTTCCTCAGCATTCACGCGTATCACGCGCACGCCCAGGTGCTCGGCAAACACCCGCATGACCTGGTCACCTTCGTCCAGTCGCAGCAGCCCGTGGTCGACGAACACGCACATTAGCTGGTCGCCCAGGGCCTCGTGCAACAGTGCGGCCACTACCGAGGAGTCGACGCCACCGGACAGGCCCAGCAACACTTTGTCGCGGCCCACCTGCTCGCGGACCTGGACAATGTCGCGGGCCACGATATTCCCGGGGTTCCAGTTTGCCTGGCACGCGCAGATGTCCAGCACGAAACGCTCGATAATGTGCTGGCCCTGGTCGGTGTGGGTGACCTCGGGATGAAACTGCAAACCGTAGAAGCGCCGCGCCGGGTCCGCCATGCCGGCCAGCGGCGCGTTGTCGGTGCTGGCGATGGGGACAAAACCCGGGGGCAGTTCATCCACGCGGTCGCCGTGGCTCATCCACACGTGCAGCACTGGCGAGCCGTCGCCCGCATGCGTGTCGACCAGCCCGTCGAGCAATTCGTTATCCGGAGACGGGCGCACCATCGCATAACCGAACTCTCGGTGCTCAGACGACGCGACGCGACCGCCCAGCTGAGCTGCCATGGTCTGCATGCCGTAGCAGATGCCGAGAACCGGTACACCGAGCTCGAAGACCACAGAGGGTGCCCGCGGCGGTTCGTCGACAATCACACTTTCCGGGCCGCCGGACAGCACGATGCCCAACGGCTGCAGGTCGCGAATGCGCTGTTCGTCCGTATCCCAGGGCAGGATTTCGCTGTATACCCCGGCCTCGCGCACGCGCCGCGCAATGAGCTGCGTGTACTGCGAACCAAAATCCAGGATCAGGATGCGGTGAGCAGCCAGTGCATCAGTGGCGACGGTCTCTGCGGGCCGGGCACTCATCAGGCTCAGACCTCGGTACGGTAATTCGGCGGCTCCTTCGTGATCGTCACGTCATGCACGTGACTCTCCCGCATGCCGGCCCCGGTGATCCGCACGAATCCCGGTTTGGTGCGCATCTCGTCGATGTTGGCGCAGCCCGTGTAGCCCATGGCCCCGCGCACGCCGCCCATGAGCTGAT
Source organism: uncultured Gammaproteobacteria bacterium (assembly GCA_947258805.1). The sequence continues at coordinate 1,652 of CAMYJV010000084.1, forward strand.
GAACAATGGCCGTCAGGCTGCCCTTGTACGGCACCCGACCTTCGATACCTTCGGGCACCAGCTTTTCCAGCTGTTCCGTCGAGTCCTGGAAGTAGCGGTCTGACGAACCATGGGCCTGCGCCATCGCGCCCACCGAGCCCATCCCGCGATAGCTCTTGTAGGACCGGCCCTGGTATAGCTCGACCTCCCCGGGAGACTCCTCGGTACCGGCAAACAGGCTGCCGATCATGACGCTGTGGGCCCCCGCCACGAGGGCCTTGGCAATGTCCCCGGAATAGCGGATACCGCCGTCAGCGATCAGTGGCACGTCATCTTTCCTGAGCTCCGCTGCCACGTTGGCCACCGCGGTGATCTGCGGCACGCCCACCCCGGCCACGACCCGTGTCGTGCAGATGGAACCTGGACCGACCCCAACCTTCACACCGTCGGCACCCGCATCGACCAGCGCCCGCGCCGCGTCGGCGCTGACGATGTTGCCGCCCACCAGGGCCAGATCCGGGTGCTCGGTCTTGATAGCCCGCACGCGGTCCAGCACGCCGCGAGAGTGCCCGTGCGCCGTGTCCACCACCAGCATGTCCACGCCGGCGGCGACCAGCGCCTCTACCCGTTCATCGGTATCACCCCCGGTGCCAACGGCGGCACCCACGCGCAGGGCACCGCGGCTGTCTTTGCAGGCCAACGGAAAATCCGACGCCTTCTGGAAGTCTTTGGCCGTAATCAGGCCCTTCAGCTCAAACATGTCGTTTACCACCAGCACCTTTTCGATGCGGTGACGATGCAGCAATGTCAGTACCTCGTCTTCGCTGGCCCCCTCGTGCACCGTGACCAGCTTCTCTTTTGGCGTCATCACGGTGGCCACCGGCGCATCCAGCTGAGTCTCGAAGCGCAGATCCCGGTTGGTCACGATCCCGACGGTCTCCCCGTGATCTACCACGGGTACGCCGGAGATGTCGTTGGCGCGCGTCAGGGCCAGCACTTCCCGGATCGTCATCTCCGGGTTCACGGTGATCGGGCGACTGACAATGCCGCTCTCGTATTTTTTCACCATGGTCACCTGCCGGGCCTGCTCGGTGGGACTCATGTTTTTATGGATGATGCCCATGCCGCCTTCCTGGGCAAGCACGATAGCCAGGCGACCTTCTGTCACCGTGTCCATCGCCGCCGACAACAGCGGAATGTTCAGCATGATGTCGCGGGCCACGCGGGTTCGCAGTTCTACCTCGCGGGGCAGCACGTCGGAGTAGTCGGGCTGCAGCAGAACGTCGTCGAAGGTCAGGGCTTCATGAATGATCCGCATCAGTCCTCCGGGCGCGTGCTTGGGTAAAACGCACAATGTTACGCCCCGGGCGGATACGCGTAAACTACGCTCAGCATGCAACCGCGCCCCGATGAACCCATTCTCACTGTCTCGGACCTGAACCGGGAGGCCCGGGAGCTGCTGGAATCGGGCCTGCCCGGGCTCTGGGTGGAGGGTGAAATCTCGGGATTCATCCACCACGGCTCCGGCCACATGTACTTCACCCTGAAAGACGACCGGGCGGAGATACGCTGCGCGATGTTCCGCGGCGCGAACCGGCACCTGGGTTTCCGGCCGGAGAACGGCCTGCAGGTTTTGCTGCAAGGCAAGGTCACGATCTACGAAGCCCGGGGCAGCTACCAGATCGTGGTCGAGCAGATGGAGCCCGCCGGCGAAGGGCTGCTGCGACGCCGGCTCGAAGCCTTGAAGGCCAGGCTGCAGGCGGAGGGCCTGTTCGCGGCCGAGCACAAGCAGCCCCTGCCTGCACTGCCCCGCTGCGTAGGCGTGATTACCTCACCGACCGGTGCGGCAATTCGCGACATCCTGAAGGTGCTGCGACGACGCTTTCCGGCTGTTCCCGTGATTATTTACCCGGCCCAGGTCCAGGGCGAGCGCGCCAAGGGCGAGATCGCGGCCGCGCTGGCAACGGCCGCCCGCCGCAATGAGTGTGACGTGCTGATCTGCGGGCGCGGGGGCGGGTCCCTGGAGGACCTGTGGAGTTTCAACGAAGAGCAGGTGGTGCGAGCGATATTCGAGTGCCCGCTGCCGGTGATCTCGGCGGTTGGCCATGAGTCTGACGTGACCCTCGCCGATCTCGTCGCGGACCTGCGTGCCCCGACGCCTTCCGCGGCAGCGGAACTGGCCGTCCCCGATGCCGCGGCATGGCGAAACCAGGTGGCCTCCGCCACCCGTCGTGGCACGGCCGCTATCCGGCGGGAACTGCGCAACCGCACCAACGCCCATCAGAACCTCGCGGGCCGGCTGCGCCGTCGCAATCCCCGGTACGTGCTCAGGCAATACGCACAGCGCATCGATGAACTGATAGTGCGGCTGCGTCGCGGCGCGCTCACGCGAGTCAACCTGGAACGCTCGGCACTTCTGCAGGCCCGGGCCAGGCTGGTCGGCGCGTCGCCCGCTGCCAGTTGCCGCGACACCCGCCATCGTCTCGACAGTCAGCGCATCAGGATGGTTGCCGCCATCCGCACCCGAACGGGCGGCGCCCGCGCCAGGCTTGGCGCCCTGGCCGCCAGCCTCCAGGTCGCCAGCCCGCTGGCCACGCTGGAACGCGGCTACGCGATTGTCACCGACCCGCAGACCGGAGCCGCCGTTACAGGCACCCGCGAACTGAAGATTGGCCAGACTGTTGATACCCGTCTCGCACACGGGCAATTCACCGCCAAGGTCACCAAGACGCTAGACGACGACGGGTGATCCGCGGACAAGAGGAGACAAAAGATCCGTGCCGCGAGTCCGCGGACGGGAAAGACCCCCGGCCCGCCCGCTCAGGTTGCTGGGCAGCTCCAGGACACTGGTTTCAGGTATGCAGCGGGAAATCGCGGCTGAAGCCGCTCCTGCATCGGCGCCTTCGATTTCTCTTACAGCGCCGAACAGATATTACTGATTGCCTGCCAGTCGCCGTTGAAGAAGCTGCAGAGCACCGGCCGGAACGCATCCATGTCAGCCAGGAAAGAATCGTGGCCCTTCAGCGACGCTATCTCTACCAGGTTCACTCGCCGCCCCGCTACCTCAAAGGCCTTGGCCAGCTCACGCTGCTGCTCGAGGGGAAACAGAAAATCCGTGTCGACGCCGATCACGAGCACGCGCTCGGCCTGGGCCGGCTTGAGTGCGGCAGCCACGGAGCCGCCGTGGTCGGCAAGGTCAAAAAGATCCGATGCGCGAGACAGGTATAAATAGCAGTTGGCATCAAACTGGCCGGTAAATTTCTGTGCATGATGCTCGAGGTAGGATTCCACAGAGAAATCCGGGCCGAACATGTCGCCGGCTTCGTGTTCCTGCGCGGTGCGCTCGCGCCCGAATCGCTGTTTCCATTCCTGCGCCGAGCGATAGGTGATCATGCCGAGCTTGCGGGCCAGGCGCATGCCGGTCAGCGGCGGCGCGTCCGGCGCGTACTGGCCGTCCTGCCAGGCCGGATCTTTGCGAATCATTTCTCGTTGCAATGAACGCAACGCGGTGGCGAAGGGTAAGGAGCGTGCTCCGCAGGAAATCAGCACAAGGCTGCGCGCCACGTCCGGGTACATCGCCGTGAAGGCCAGGCTCGTCATCCCGCCCATCGACGGACCTACCAGGCTGTACAGGGACGTGATGCCCAGGTGATCCAGCAGTGCCTTGCCAGCGGCGGCGATGTCTTCCAGGGTCAGTACCGGGAAATCGAGCCGGTACGGCTCGCCCGTTGCCGGGTTGACCGACGCCGGGCCGGTGGAGCCGAAGCAACTTCCCAGGGAATTCGCGCAGATGACGAAGTAGCGGCGGGTGTCCAGCGGTCGAGACGGGCCGATCATTTCTTCCCACCAGCCCGGCGCAGGATCCAGACGCGAAGATGATGCGTGGGCCGACGGTGACATGCCGGTGAAAACGAGCACCGCATTGTCGCGGTTGGCGTTTAGTTCGCCCCAGGTCTCGTAGGCAATCGTCGGCGCTTCGAGAATGCCGCCGTGGCGCATCTCAAACGGGCCGGACAAGGTCAACAGTTGCCGTGCTTCGCTCATGGTTACAGCTGCGATGATGACAGTTGCCAATTATCGCCCGACCAGGGGCCTCGGGGCGACGAAATTGTTATACCCATATTCGCCCCCGCGCTGTCAGCGCCGGCGCTGCCGGCGCACCCGCTCGCGGCGCCTTTCCTGGCGGGGCGTGAGGCGATTACGCCGCCCTGCAAAAGGATTCTCGGAGGTTCGCAATTCCAGCCGTAGCGGCGTGCCGCGCAGCTTGAAGGCCTTGCGGAAACAGTTCACCAGGTAGCGCCGGTAAGCGTCGGGCAAACGCTGCGTCTGGTTGCCGTGGACCACGACCACGGGCGGCCGTTTGCCGCCCTGGTGGGCGTAGCTGAGCTTGACGCGTGAACGTCGCACGATGGGCGGCGGATGCGCCTGCACCGCCGCCCGCAAGACGTCGTTGAGTCGCGGCGTTGGCAAGTCGCGCACGGCGGAGTGGGCGGCCCTCGCCGCACCCCGCAGCAGATCGTGGATGTGGCTGCCGTGCTTCGCGCTGATGAAATGCTGCTCGACGAAATCGAGGAAGGGCAGCCGCCGGTCGAGCTCACGGCGAATCTCGGCGCGCCTGGATTCCGGCAACCCGTCCCACTTGTTCACGCCCAGCACCAGGGCACGCCCGCGCTCGAGAATGAGCCCGATCAACGATACATCCTGTTCAGTGATGCCTTCGCGGGCGTCGAGCAACACGATGACTGCATCCGACTCTTCCACCGCCTGCAGCGACTTGACCACACTGAACTTTTCAATGGTGCCGGTCACCTTCGCCTTGCGGCGGATACCGGCGGTGTCCACCAGCACATAATCGTGATTGTCGACCTGAAACGGGATAGCGATACTGTCACGTGTGGTGCCAGCCTTGTCCTGGGTAACCAGGCGGTCTTCACCGAGATAGCGGTTGATCAGCGTCGACTTGCCGACGTTCGGGCGGCCCACCACCGCGATCCGCATGCCGTCGTAGGCCGGCGCCGCGGCCGCCTCCCCAGCGGGAAACAACTCTGTCACGCGCTCGACGAGAGCTGCGATTCGCTGACCCGATACGGCTGCGATAGCTACCGGATCTCCAAGACCGAGCGCGTGGAAGTCCGCTGAGGCCACGTCGGCCACCTGCCCCTCGGTCTTGTTCACCGCCACGACTACCGGCTTGCCGGCGCGTCGCAGCTGCCTGGCAATAGCGTCGTCCCCAGCGGTGAGCCCGGCCGGCCCTTCAACAATCAGCACCACGACATCGGCTTCGGCCACGGCGAGGTCCACCTGGCGTGCCATGCTGACATCGAGCTCGTCGCGTTCGCCCGTCAGGCCGCCCGTGTCGATAACCAGCGCACCACTGTCGTCCAGCTTCGCATAGCCGTACAGCCGGTCACGCGTAAGCCCCGGGTAGTCGGCGACGAGGGCATCGCGCGTCCCGGTCAGCTGATTGAAAAGGGTGGACTTCCCGACGTTCGGGCGACCCACCAGCGCGACCACGGGCAGCATGGCCAGGACTCCTACTTGCTTGCGGACTCCCGGAAAGCGTACAGCTTGCCGCCGTCGTTCAACACCAGGAGCAGATCGTTCACGACCACCGGTGCAGAGACGATACCGTGGGACCCGGCGCGGGTCCTGGCCCGCAAATCGCCCGTGGCGGCGTCGAACCAGTGCAGGTAGCCCTCGAAATCTCCCACGACCACCGAGCTGCCGAAGGCAGCCGGTCCGGTCAGGCCACGATTGAGCAGCGAGCCATCACGCCACTGTTCCTGTCCGGTCGACCGCGCCAGCCCGTGAAGCTCGCCAACAGCGTCCGCCACATAGAGCCGTGTGAGATCGACGGCCGGTGAATCGTAGCTAGAAACTTCGCGGGCCCAGACCACTTGCCCGGACTCCAGCTCGATGGCCGCCACCGTACCCTGGTAGCCCGTGACATAGGCGGTCTGGCCGGCGATGCGCAGGGTGGCGTTCAGGTCGTCCAGCCGTTCTACCTCGGTGCGTCCGGTGGGCGGATTGATCAGCGCCTCCCAGAGCACTGACCCGTCGGCAAGCGCGTAGGCAGCAACCTTGCCGTTGTCGAAGCCGCATATCACGGTGTCACCGGCGATGACCGGCGAGCCGGTTCCGCGCACGGACAGGCGCGGCACTGACTGTTGCACAAACCAGATCTCGTTGCCCGTGAGCGCGTCCAGGGCGATGAGTTTTCCGTCGACGGTTCTGACCATCACCAGGTCGCGCGCCCGGGCGATGGCCGGCGCGGCCAATACCTCGCTAGACACCGAGACCTGCCAGCGCTCGCCGCCGTCGTCGGCATCCAGCGCAATCACCTCACCATTGCTGGTGCCGGCTACAACGAGGTCGCCGCTCACGGCCGGACCGGCGGACAGGGCCAGTTTTGTCTTCCTGGTCCACAGGCGTTTACCCCGCTCTGCTTCAAAGGCCGACACCCGGCCATCGTGACCCGCGGCGAATACCCGCCCCCCGTCACTGGCCGGCACCAGGGCCAGGCGGAGGTACTCGGTTTTCTTGCCAACGCCCGCGCTCCAGGCTTTCCTGACTTTCAGCGTTGCTTTGAATTTCACCAATTCCGCGGGCGGATTGGCTTCTTCATCGCCGCCAAACAGGCCGCAACTTGACAGCGCGACCGTAGCCAGCAACAGGCTGCACAAACGAAATGGGGCGCGCATGATTAACCGGGTCCGATTCTATTCGGCGGTGGTCGCGTCGCCCGCCTCGACCGGCGCCGTCGCCGGTGGTGCGCCGAGGCTGTCGAGCTTGACCTGCACCAGAGCGCGGTTCAGGGTTTCCGACTGCACCCGGCTGAGCGCTGCCTCATACTCACGTCGCGCGTTGTCAGTCTCACCTTTCGCGTAGTAGGCGTCGCCGCGGACTTCGTGGTAACGCCCGGCGAAGGCAGAATTCTCGTCAATGCGTTCCAGGACCGCGATGGCCTCGTCGTATTTCTGCTGCTGAACCCGCACGCGCGCCAGTCGCAAGCTCGCGATGCGCCGCATGCCTTCGTCATCGGTGTCGGCAACCAGGCGCTGCAGGTAGCCCGCCGCTTCTTCCGCTTCATTACGGTCCATATGCAGCTTGGCCATTGCCAGGCGACCCTGGTCAACGTAGGGCGATCCCGAGAACTCTGCAACGAGCTGCGATTCCAATTCCGCCGCGCGCACGGGCCGCGAGTCAAGCACGGCGGCCACCAGCTCGTCGTAGACCTGGGACGCCAGGCCAGCGCGGCTCGCCTGGTAGTCGCGCCACTCGTTTACACCAAACAAGCCGCCCAGGCCGAGCACGAGACCAGCCAGAATGACCCAGCCATTCTCGCGCAGCCAGTTGCGAACCACATCGGCCTGTTGTTGATCTGTCAGCAGTTCATCCACGATTCCTTCCGTCCATCCTTCTTGCTTAGTTCTGCCCGGCGAGCAGCCCATCGAGGGCTGCGGTCAATTCCTTCCACGGAACGGCGCGCTGCTCGCCGGATTCGCGCAACGGCTTCAGGCCAATGGTGCCATCCGCAAGTTCCGCTTCGCCAAGGACCAGCGCGAACCGCGCGCCACTCTTGTCAGCGCGTTTCAGCTGAACCTTGAAACTGCCGCCGCCCAGGTTGATCTCGACCTTGAATTGCGGCCGCTCTTGCCTCAGCTGCTCTGCCAGCCGGAAGGCGGGAGCGAGGGTACCCTGTCCGGCGGCCACGAGATAGAGGTCCGGCGCCTGCAGGACGTCGGCGCCCCCACACACACGGTATAACTCCAGCAGCCGCTCCAGGCCGAGAGCCCAGCCGATGGCCGGTGTTGGCCGCCCGCCCAGCTGCTCCACCAGCCCGTCGTAACGTCCTCCGGCGCAGACGGTGCCCTGGGCGCCGAGGCGATCAGTGACCCACTCGAAGACGGTGCGACAGTAGTAGTCAAGCCCGCGCACCAGCCGCGGATTCAGCCGGTAGCCGACGCCCGCATCATCCAGGATCGCCCGCAACTGGGCGAAATGCTCGGCAGATTCTGCATCGAGGAACTCCGTCAGCACCGGGGCGCCCGCAACCACGGTTCGCATATCCGGATTCTTGCTGTCCAGAATTCGCATCGGGTTGCGGTGCAGGCGCTTGCGGCTGTCGTCATCCAGTGTCGACTCGTGCGCCGTGAAGTATTCCACCAGCACGTCGCGATAGCGTTGCCGGGACTCGGCGGTTCCCAGGGAATTCAATTCCAGGGTCACTGCATCGATGCCCAGCTGCCGCCAAAGGCGGGCCGTCATCAGGATCATTTCGGCGTCCACATCGGGCCCGTCGAAGCCGAGAGCCTCTACGTCGAACTGATGAAACTGCCGATAGCGGCCCTTCTGCGGCCTTTCATAGCGAAACATCGGCCCGGTAAACCAGACTTTCTGACGCTGGTTGTGCAACAGGCCGTTACTGATGCCCGCACGGACGATCCCGGCGGTCGCTTCCGGACGCAGAGTGAGGCTCGCCCCGTTGCGGTCCTCGAAGGTGTACATTTCTTTTTCGACGATGTCGGTGACTTCGCCGATGGACCGCTTGAACAGCTCCGTCCGTTCGACCACCGGGATTCGCAGTTCACGATAACCGTAGGCCTGGGCAATTTCACGCAGAGCGGCTTCCAGCAACTGCCAGGTGCCGCTGTCGACAGGCAGCACGTCGGCCATACCGCGTATCGGCTGAAACGGCTCGCTCACGGATTGCCTTGTGCCGATGGATCAATGACGAACCGGGCCACCTTGCCGTTGACGTTGCGTTCGGGCACCTCGTACGGCTCCTTGTTGAGGTAGACGTCTACACCGGGCGCATTACCCAGCAGAATCTGAATGGGGGGTTCCCCGGTCAGTTGCCGGCGCATCCCCTCCCGCTGCAGACCGAACAGGATGCGGCGCTCGAGGTTGGATATCTCCACCCATGATTCCTCCCGGAAATAGAATTCCAGCTCAATGCCTTCAGCTGCAGGAGGCGCTTCGGCGGCAGGCTCAGGTTCAGTTGGCGCTGGCACGACCGCAGCGACCGGCTGGGCCGGCAAAGGCTCTGCCACCGTCGCATCCGGTACCCGGCCGCAGGCGGGGCTGCCGGCTGCGGGTCGGCGCTGACCTGCTCCGGGGGTTCATCGCGCAAGACATAGACGGCCAGCGCGATAGCGAGGACCGCGGCCACCGTGCCCATGACCCAGGGTGCGGGACTGATGTTCCGCTGGCCGCCCGGCGCCCTGGGCGACAGGACCGGTTCCAGCGACCCATCGGGCTGCACGGCCCGGTAGGCGTCCAGCACAGTCGCCTCGTCCATGCGCAGGGCCCGCGCATAGGCTTTCAGATGACCGCGAACAAAGACCGGGGCGCCAATTTCGGCAAACTGCTCTGCCTCCAGGGCCTCGATCATGCGCTGGTCGAGGTGCAGATCGTCGGCCACTTGCTCCACGGACAACCCGCGCTCATTGCGAACGTTGCGCAACAGCTCGCCGGGTCCGGTCTGCGGCGATTCCGTTGCCGCAGACGCATCGCTGCCAACTTCAGCCGGCATTCCGTTCTTTCTCAAGCACTAACCGGGTCTCCACGGATGCCGGGAAATCCTTCTTCAGTTGCTCTGAATAGTCGGCTGCAGCGCCGAGGTCGCCGTTGGCTTCCTCGATCTGCACGCCAAGCCACAGCACGGCCGCGCTCGGCCGGCGAACCGCCAGATAGCGCTCGAGAAAAGCGCGCGCCTGCAAATTGTTAATGCGCTGGTGCGCGACGTCGGCCATCTGGAGTAACGCCTCGCTGTAGCGTGGATCGACGCTCAATGCGCGACGCAGATACTCTTCCGATTTCTCCAGATCCACCGGCTTTATGCAGATGCCGGCGTTCGTGTAAATCTTCGCCCTGTTGACAAACTTCTTGGACAGCGGGATGTCGGCGGCACGATCGAAATATTTCAGAGCTTCTTGACGATCGCCACCATCCCGGCACAGAAAGGCTGCGTACACGTTAAGTGCGTCCGGATCATCCGGAGCAATCTGCACCGCACGCTGGTAGCTTTTCTCCGCTTCTCCGAGATCGTTCAGGCGCAGGTAGAGATTTCCCAGCTCGGCGTGCGGCTCCCAGAGTTTCGGGTTCAGCTTGGCCGCCCGTTCCAGCCTGTCCTGCGCCGCCTGGTAGTTGCCCTGCCGCAGATAGCCCTTACCCAGCTCCAGGTTGCTTTCCGCAGCAGCTTCCGGGTCGGCTTCCATCGGTTGCCGACCCGTCACTGTCGTTACACAGCTGGCCAACCCGAGGGCCGCGGCCAGGACCATCAGTGCCCGCAATTTCATGACAGCCTTTCCCCTATCGTCTTGCTACCCAATGGCGTGTTTACCCGGTTGTTAACCCGCCCGGCCAACTGGCCACAGGCGGCGGCGATGTCGTCACCCCTGGTCCGCCTGGTGATGGTCATGACGCCGGCGCGCATGAGTATGTCGCGAAAGGCGTCGACCTGCACCGTTGATGATCGCTGGTAGTTGGTGCCGGGGAACGGATTGAAGGGAATCAGGTTCACCTTGGCCGGCCGATTGCGCAGCAGCCGGGCGAGTTCGCGCGCATGAGACAGGTCATCATTCACGCCCTTGAGCATGACATACTCAAAGGTCACATCCCTGGTATTGGTTTTTTCCACGTAGTCCCAGCAGGCCGGCAGTAGTTCGGCAATCGGATGGCGGCGATTAATGGGCACGAGCTCGTTGCGCAACTCGTCGTCCGGGGCGTGCAGCGACACTGCCAGCGCGACCCGGGCCGATTCTGCGAGCCGCCGGATCTGCGGCACGAGGCCTGAAGTACTGACCGTCACCCGCCGCCGGGACAGCCCAAAGGCCAGATCGTCGGTCAATACGTCTACGGCTTCAAGCAGCGGCCGTAAGTTTGCCAGCGGCTCGCCCATCCCCATGAAGACGACATTGGTTACCGTCCTCTCGTGGCCTTCTGCCTCCAGTTCACGGCCTGCAAGAATCAACTGCCCAACGATCTCGCCGGCATCCAGATTCCGGTTGAAGCCCTGGTGGCCCGTTGCGCAGAAACTGCAGTTCATCGCGCAACCAACCTGGGACGACACGCACAACGTGCCGCGGCTGTCTTCCGGGATAAACACGGTCTCTATCGCCTGGCCCTGCCCTGCGGCAAGCTGCCACTTGATCACCCCGTCTGCGGCACGCTCGCACGCGAGGATTTCCGGCAGCCGGAAATCTGCCGCTGCGGTGAGCTGCTCGCGCAACGCAAGGCTCAGATCCGTCATGGCCTGCGGGTCCATAACACGGCGCGTGTACAACCAGCGCATGACCTGCCGGGCACGGAAGGGCTTCTCGCCCATCGCCACGAACAGGCGCTCGAGTTCCGTACGGGATTTACCAACCAGGTTGACGGCAGCTTCGGTCATGCGCTGTCAGCGGGTGCGGGGACAGATCTGGTCATCACCAAAGAAGAACGCAATTTCAGCCCGCGCCGTGTCTGGCCCGTCTGAACCATGCACCACATTCTCTTCGATACTGGCAGCAAAGTCGGCGCGAACCGTACCGGGATCTGCCTCCGACGGATTCGTCGCCCCCATGATCTCGCGGTTCTTGTTGATGGCGTCATCGCCTTCGAGCACCTGCACGACCACCGGTCCCGACATCATGTAGCTCACCAGGTCGTTATAGAACGGCCGTTCCTTGTGAACCGCATAGAAACCCTCGGCCTGCTCTCGAGACAGATGCAACATGCGCGCTGCAATGATCTGCAGCCCCGCCTGTTCGAAGCGGCGATACACCTCGCCGATCAGGTTCTTCTCCACTCCGTCCGGCTTGATGATGGAAAGCGTGCGTTCAGTTGCCATGAATACTCCTGGGCAGTAATAGCTTAAATATTGAAACTCTCGCCGCAGCCGCATTCGCCGGCTGCCTTCGGATTGCGGAACTGAAACGCCTCGTTGAGACCCTGCTGCACATAGTCCACTTCAGTGCCGTCGATGTACTGCAAACTCTCGGGGTCTACCACCACCTTGATGCCGG
>CAMYJV010000085.1 GCA_947258805.1 uncultured Gammaproteobacteria bacterium
TGACCTGCAGGATCAGCTTCGGCCTCAGCTGCCCGGCCGCAGGTTCCGAGTCGTCGGCGTTGGCCACCGGCGCGAGACACGCGATCGCGGCCGCGACTAGCAATTCACGATGGCGTGGTTTACGCATAACAAGTCTCCAGTAAATTTGTCCGTGTGGCAAACACCGGTTGCGCCCTGCACCGGAGCTCCAAGACGATGCGACCGGGGCAGCGTTCAGTAGACCGATGGCACCGTGTGCTTGAACTCGAGCACGTCGGGCGTGCCTGGCTTTTTCTTCTTGCGCTCGCCCAGGTCAGGCGCCACCCAGCCCTGTTCGTCGTAGTCGAACTGGCTGAGCAGGTGGGAGATACAGTTCAATCGCGCCCGGCGCTTGTCGTCCGCCTGCACGCGGTACCACGGACAGGCTGCCGTATCCGTAGCTTCGAGCATCCGCTCGTAGGCGGCGGTGTAGTCCCACCAGCGCTGGTAGGACTCCACGTCCATCGGGCTCAGCTTCCAGTGCCGCATCGGGTCCGTCATGCGGGCCCGGAAACGCCGCGCTTGCTCTTCCTGACTCACGTCGAAGAAGTATTTGATGATCTTGATGCCCGCCTCGACGATTTCCTCTTCGAACAACGGCACCTCACGGATGAAACGTTGGTACTCTTCGTCGCTGCAGAAACCCATCACTCGCTCCACGCCGGCGCGGTTATACCAGCTGCGGTCGAACAGCATGATCTCGCCGCCGGCGGGAAAGTTCTGGATATAACGCTGCGGGTACCACTGGGTCTTTTCGCGGTCACTGGGTGCTGGTAAAGCCACCACACGAAACACCCTGGGACTGACGCGCTCGGTGATGCGCTTGATCACACCGCCCTTCCCGGCCGCATCACGACCCTCGAAAACCACGATGGCCTTGAGCTTGTTATCCACCACGTAGTCCTGCAGGTGGCAGAGTTCCGTCTGCAGCTTGATCAGTTCTTTCTCGAAGACCTTGCGCTTGAGTTTCTTTGGCTTATCGCTCACTTTGTCTCCATCCTTGTCGCGGCTCTCCTGACCCCACATTAGCAAACTCGCTCCGCCGCCGTTATTGCGAGCACTGCGATCCGCAGAGTTGTCGGGGGCTGTCTACAGCTGTGCGTTCTGCGCGTGGCCTGGATGGCCCGACTCGCGCAGTTCCCGAATCGAGTGGATAACGCGCTCGAGTATCTCGCCCACCTCGTTTGGACCCAGACGCTCTATCGCATGTTCCGACACCTCGAAAAACGCCATCAGGTGCTCGCGAAGGAGTCGGAAAGCCTTGGGATTCTTCCGGCCACAGACACTGTCGTCATTGCGCAGTATCTGAACCCCTATACCCTCCTGCAGAATGTCAATATCACAGGCAATGGCCAGCTTGGATATTTCGTGTGCAACGGCATCGATCTGCGGGCCAAACCAGATGTCCTTGGCTTTCGTCATCTCCCTCTCCTTCTAGTTTTGTGGCTGCGGAGGTTCTGAATCGATTGTAGTGGACTCCCGCTGTCAGTTCGCTCCGGGTGACGGAATGCTAAGCGGCCTTGGGAACCTCGACCCGGTAGAACACCCCGTAAAACGCCGGCACGGCCAGGAGCGTCATCACCGTGCCCACCGACAGGCCCATCAGCAAATTGAACCAGTCGATGGGAGACTCATCCGGTGCCTGAGCTGCCACCGTAATGGCAATCAATAGCCCGGCTGATAGAACTCAAAAGCCTCGCGCGCCATTGGCGCGACTTCGGGGAATGGCTGGCACGAACATGTTTGTCTCCTTGATTCTAATTCGCGCTAAACGTGGACTTATGCTAGTAAGTTTGCCTACGCTAAGACAGGCAGCAGCTCAGATTGAATTGACTTCGACGGCTGACCGTGCTGCGGAAGTGCCGAGCGGGCCTTATGCAGGGCATTCTGCAATGTTACTTTAGCGCAATGGATGAGATGACCACGTTCACACGGCTACTCGAAACCCTTCGAGATCAGCCCGTGCTTGCCCTGTTTCTGATTTTCGGCATCGGGTATCTGATCGGCGGGATTCGGCTAGGCAGCTTCTCGTTGGGGCCGGTTGCCGGGGTTCTGTTTGCCGGCCTGTTTCTCGGCCACTTTGATTTCCGCATGTCGCCCGGCGCCCAAGCGGTGGGATTCGCGCTGTTTATTTTCTCGGTGGGCTACCAGGCTGGCCCGCGCTTCTTTGACGTGTTGCGCACCGACGGCCTGCGCTATTTCGCGCTGGCGTTGGTAATTGCCGCGATGGGCTTCACCATCGCGGTCGTGGCAGCTCACCTGCTGGCGCTGGAGCCGGGCACTTCCGCCGGCATTCTTTCCGGCGGCCTGACCAGCTCACCAACACTCGCGGCAGCACAGGAAGCGATTCGCTCGGGTCAGGTGGCGCCACCTTCGGGCGTTACCGCAGATGAGATGATCGGCAATGTCGCGACCGGGTACGCAATCACGTACATCTTCGGGCTGGCCGGTCTCATCGCGATCATCAAGCTATTGCCGCCGCTGGTTGGCATCGATCTCGCAGCAGAAGCCCGCGCGCTCGAGACCGCTGACGCAGATGCGGCTGCGAAAGCACCAACCAATGTCGCGGCGCGGATCTACCGGATCACCAACCGTGACGCCATCCAGCGGCCGATAGCTGACCTCAGGAAAGACTTCTGGGACGAGCGCTCGGTCGTCCGATTGCGCCGCAAAGGCGACATCGTCAGTCCGGGCGACACGGACTACCTCAGGCTTGGGGACGAGCTGCTCGTACTGGGTCCCGTGGAGTACTTCACCACCGCCATCGCGAAGCTTGGCGAAGAGGTCACGCCGGACGTGAACACGGCCAAGGCGACAGAAACGGCCCAGGTGGTGGTCATCAACCGTGACTTGCTGGGCAAGACCTTGAGTGAACTCGAGTTGCCACGCCGCTTCGGCGTTTTGCTGACCGGGTTATCGCGCATGCGCATGGACGTTCCGTTGACCTCCGGCGTCAAGCTCCGCAAAGGCGACATCCTGTCGGTGGTTGGACCGCGCGACAATGTCGATCTGCTGGGAAGTGAGATCGGTCACGTCGAGCGTCCCATTGCCGAGACCGATATGGTTACGTTTGCCTTCGGCATCGTCGCCGGCGTAATCATCGGCCTGCTCGCTATCCAGATCGGCCAGGTCTCGATCGGGCTTGGGTCCGCCGGCGGTTTGCTGGCTTCCGGTCTGGTGATCGGCTACCTGCGCAGTGTCTATCCGGTGTTTGGACGCATGCCTGACGGAGCGCGCTGGTTTCTGATGGAGTTTGGGCTGCTGCTGTTCATGGCCGGGGTGGGGTTGCGCGCGGGCGCCGACATTATAGAAACGCTCGCAACCGCAGGGCCGGTCCTGGTGCTGGCCGGCATCGCGGTGACCTTGATCCCGGTACTGGTCGGCTACGCGTTCGGGAGGAAGGTGCTGAGGATCCATCCTGTGCTGCTGCTCGGCGGAATCACGGGATCGATGACCAGCGGCGCTTCACTGAGCGTCGTGACCAGCGCGGCCAAGAGTCCCGTGCCGGCCCTCGGCTACACGGGCGCCTACGCGTTTGCCAACGTGCTGCTGACGATTGCCGGGAGCCTGGTGCTAATCTTCTGAGCGCGGGCCAAGAGCGGCCTACCAAAGGGACGAGCGTTCGTGTCAGCAATCTTCGTACACTTACCCCCAGGGTAAGATGGTACGGCACTGAGTGACGCCATCCAGCGTCGCATTCTTCAACGTGGCATCTGTCAGATCAGCATCCGTCAGGTCGGCGCCTGACAGATCAGCGCCCCAGAGGTCGGCGCCTATCAGCTTTGCGCCTGACAGGTTGGCGTCCGACAGGTTTGCCAGCGTGAATCTGGTTCTAATCAGGTTCGCCCCTGACAGGTTGGCGTCCGACAGGTCCGCGATAGTCAGCAGAGCTTCCTGGAGGTTCGCACCCGCCAGGTCGGCATCCTCCAGGTTGGCCTCCGCCAGGTTGGCATTACTCAGGTTTGCTCGGTCGAGCTTGGCGTCTTCCAGGTTGGCGCGCGTGAGGTCGGCATCCTGCAGGTCGGCACCAGACAATATCGCATCTTCCAGATTGGCACCCACCAAATTGGCCCCCGCCAGGTTGGCACCGGAAAGGTCACAGTCTGGGCATTGATTGAGGCTCTTAAGCCGTAACGCAACCGCATCATCGCCGGCCATCGCGCCCACGCTAAACACGGCCGCCACCACAGCAGTCACAAAGACTTTCATTCGCACACCCCACATGATCGATCCCGACGCACTTTGCCGGCACTGCCGGTGCAACTGGCCTTTCGCTGCGTTTACCCTACTACCACCCTCGGGAGCAGCCTGACGATCGATACCCGAAGACGGTTCCAGAACCTTCGATTAATACGGTTCGGCCCCTTTTATTCTTTTATAGGTGGGAAGCACACCGGATTGTAGGCGCTGGCGATAGTTTCGCCCGCCTCAACACCCGGCATGAATTTTCGCCAGTCGCCGGAAATCATGGTGGGTTGGGACACCACCTGCGCGCCGTCAGCGAAATAGGTCGTCGCCAGCACCATGCGCGATTCAGCGGTCCGGTTAGGGCCGGCCGTATGAAAAGAATAGGCATGGTGAAAACTGATCTCTCCCAGGGCAAAAGGCCCGTCATCCACGGCGACATCATGCGCCTGAAAAATTTCCGCGACGGCCCGATCGTAGCTGGTGTCGAACTTGCTAAAGGGCACTGACTCCACGAGCTCATGGATATCCATGCCCACGGCAAAGGCCAGGGGCCCCATGCTGCGGGGCACGGACTGCAGGGGAATCCAGGCCGTGCAGATATCCGGGCTGGCGATGGGAAAATGATCCTTGTCGTAATGCCAGGGCGTGCGGCCGCAGCCGGGCTCCTTGGCCAGGGAATTGTCATGATAAAGCCGCACACTGGGCACACCCAGCAGGGCGGCAGCGATCTCAGCCAGGCGCGGACTCAGCACGAAGGCACGGAAAGTCTCATTGCTCAGCCACATCATTTCGCCGCTGCGAAACTCCAGCCCCGGATTCGCGCCCAGGTCCGCGACCAGGCAACGTTCCATCTCGGTGCGCAACAGGCCCAGAGCCGCGGGGGACAGCACCTGCTGCAATTTCACATAGCCATCACGTCGGAAGCGCGCAATGGCCTCTGGATCCATGGCATAGGTGCCGTTCAGCTCTTCATCGATGGTGGCCAGCGTCGCTGCTTCACCTGTTACTACCGGTAATTGAACAACTTCTGCCGACGGCTCAACCGCTGCCGAAGCATTGTCCGCACTGCCCATGTACCAGTTCCACCATTGCTGGTTATCGCCCTGCCACTCCTGGGCGATGACTTCGTCCTGGGCGTTCAACCTGGGCAGGGACTTATTGGTCATGGGACAGATCCGGTTCAGCGATCGCGCAAAATCAGCCCAGCGTGGCTATGGGCAAACAAGCTCAGGCCGATGCGTTGTTCAAAATGATATTCATGGCTGTCCTGGTGATAACAGGCAGCCAGGTAAGTGGCCAGGGGCTCGGTAGTCAGCATCTTTTCCAGCGACACGCTGTCGTCGAAGGCACAGCGTTGCAGGTAAGACTCCAGCAATTCCTCACGCCCGGCGGAGACCACGGTACTGTAATTCAACTGGCGGCTCTGGACGCTGACACCCAGCTGCCGCAGGGCTGCTTCTACCTGGGCGCCGTCGCTGTAGGGCGTACCCTCGCCGTCCTGCAAGGCGTCCCGGAACACGTCGTAAAAGGCCACGTAGTGCCCGTCGCGCAAACCCTGGGCCACGAAACCCAGGCCATCGGGTTTCAGGCAACGCACCATTTGCTCAAGACCCGCCGCCAGCTCCTCAGCCGGCACGCAGTACAAGGCGTGGGTCGCCCAGGCAAGGTCATAGGCACCTGCCTCGCAGTCCCAGTCCTGCAATGTGCAGCAAAACTCAGCGCCCGCCTCAAAGGGTGACCGTAAAACCTGCTTCGCCTCCCGCACGGAAAAGTCGCTGGGATCCAGTAAATCGTAGTTCACCTGCAGCCCGGCAAGCTGCTCCAGGCCGGCGTAGCTCAGCAGGGCTTCGGGGAACTTGCCACTGCCGCAGGCAATGTCAGCCAGGCGCAGGGGCCCACCGCGGGCCAGCAACTGACTAAAGGCACCTGCCCAGTCGTAAGTCTCTGCCAGGTAGCGGTAATCAACACGGGCAAGCTCGTAGAAGGCCTCCATCTCGGCCCGGCCGGCATCACTCCAGTGTTCGCAACTGCGTTGAAAGGTGTCGGCGGCCATGTTTAGTTTTCCACGGCAGCGCGCAGGCTGCGCGGCACCACCAGTCGTTCCAGCAGTTCGAACAGCCACTGCACCAGCACGGCAAGCAGAGCTGCCGGAATGGCGCCCTCCAGGATCAGGCCGACATCATCCAGGCGAATGCCGGTCAGAATAGGCTGCCCATAACCACCGGCCCCGATGAGGGCACCCAGGGTTGCAGCCCCCACGTTGATCACGGCAGCTGTCTTGATGCCGGCCAGTATCGAGGGGGCAGCCAGCGGCAACTCGATCAGCCGCAAGCGCGCCCCGGCCGGCAAGCCCAAGGCTTCCGCGGACTGCTGCAAGCCCGGCGCGATTCCCGTCAGACCGGTGTAGGTGTTACGCACGATAGGCAGCAGGCTGTAAAAAAAGAGTGCGACCAGGGCCGGACCCGCGCCAATACCGAACAGGGGGATCATGAAAACCAGCAGGGCCAGCGCGGGTATCGTCTGCAAAATTCCTACCAGGCTGAGAATGATCTGGCCCAGCCGCGGCAGGCGGGCGGCAACGATACCCATGGGGATCGCAATCAGGATGGCCGCGCTCAGAGAGGCAGATACCAGCGCGATATGCTGACTTGTATATCGTAACAGCCTCTCGGTGCGGGTGGTCTCGCGGGCCTCCATGCTCATGTCGAGACTGGCGCGCAGGAAATCGGCAGCCACCATCTGTTCCTGTTCACCGTTGAGTTTCACGCGGGCGTTCATGGCAATCATCTGCCGTTCGTCGATGAGGCCCTCGAGCTGCAGCATGGCTGCAAGCGCCGCGGGCTCGGACTCGGCCAGTTCAGACCGGTAGAGCAGCACCGCGTCATAAGGCGGGAAGTATCCCAGGTCGTCTTCCAGCACCTGCAGATCGTAGTAAGCGATTTCGGCATCGGTGGTATACAGATCCGTGAGGTCTGCATCCCCGGCCGCCAGGCCGCGATAGGCAAGATCATGCTCGACACCCAGCACATCCTGCTGCGGCAATTGATACAGCTGCCGCAGTCCCGGCCAGCCATCGCCGCGCTCGGTGAATTCGGTACCAAAGCGAAACACCAGCTCAGGGTGTGCACGCAGATCAGAAATACGCCGAATGCCAAGCCGCTGCGCAACATCCTTACGCATGCCCAGCGCAAAGTTGTCGCGAAAGCCCAGCGGCTCACTCATGACCAGGCCGGACTCAGCCAGTCGTTCACGCAGCGCAGCCAGGGACTCCGGCTTCTGATTGGCAAAAATTTCGTGGGTCAACGTGCCAGTATATTCGGCATAGACATCGATCTCACCTGACACCAGGGCGTTAAACACGATCCGGGTGCCGCCAAGCGCTTGTCGATGCTCCGCCTCCCCACGCGCCGAGGCCGCCAGGCTGCGAATCAGCTCGCCCAGGACCACACCTTCGGTGAAGTTCTTCGAGCCCACCACTACCTTCGCTGTCACCGGGGGACTGGCAAGAACCAGCGCCAGCAGGCCGGCAAGCAGGAGCTTACGGCAGCTAGAGCGGGCAAGGGCACAGGGGCGCTGATGGGGCATCAATCAACCGTGGGAGCGAGGCGGGCCAACATTCTGGTGGAGTCGGGGCGCAGCCGGGCAACCAGAATACCCCAGGGCCGTGAACAAAAGCGACGCATCCGGCGAGCCCGGCTTGACAGCAAGGGAGCCTATCCAGTGTCATAGCACGCCGCCAGCACGAGAAGAATAACTGCGTGAATATCACCGCCATCCGCGAAGTCCTCCAGCAGGGTGCGACGCCCGTACCCCTGGGAGGCGAGCACTACGCCAGCAGCCTGGCCATCTATGAAGCGGCCAGCGATCAGCGCGGCCGGATTCTCGCCTGGACCCGCGAGGCGCTGATTCCGCAACTGCGCGCTGAACGGACGTCGATATTGAGCGTGGGTTGCGGTGCAGGTGACCTGGACAAGGAAATCCTGGCGGCCAGCACCGAGCAGTCGGAGGTCGTGGCCTATGTCGGCCTGGAACCTGACGCGCGCCAGTGCGAACGCTTCCTGTCCCAGATGGGCAACAACACCAATGGCCGGGTGCAGGTTGAAGCTCGGAATGTCGGTTTTGAAGACCTGCATGATCCGCGTCGCTACGACCTGGTCATCATGGTGCACTCCCTGTACTACATGGCAGATCCGGCGTGGGCCGTGGAAAAGGCCCTCGGCCTGGTCAAAGACGGCGGTCGCCTGGTGATCCTGCTGGCGGCCAATGACACCCTCAATGAGCTGTCGTCGTCTTTCTGGGAAGTCGAAGCTGATCGTGAGGCCTGGTTCAGCGAAGATCTGGATGCCTATTTGAACCAGCTCGGGCTGAGCTATGAGCGCGAGCGCATCGAGGCCCGACTGAACGTGACTCAATGTTTCAACCCAGCCTCGGCGGCCGGCACCCAGATTGCTGATTTTATTGCCCAGGTCGCTACCGAAAAACTCACGCCGCAACTGCAGGGCATGATCGGCGAGTATCTCGATGCGACTTCGGAGCATGACGGCCAGCAACGCTGGCTGCCGCATAACGTCGATGCCTTCGTCATCGAGCAACAGGCCGTAAGTCATGGCGCGCTGGTCGCCAACGCGGGTCGCTAACCTCTGAGACTCGCTGTCCCGCATCAGCCCTGGCAGGGCATTCTCAAGCTCCATGCCCTTCGCCGCCTACCTTAGCTTTGCCACCGGCCACCGACGCTTTCTGAGCTTCGGCTTCGTGCTGGCCTTTGCGTCCAGTTTCGGCCAGACATTCTTCATCGGGCTGTTCGGGCCGGATATTCAGCAGGCTTTCGATCTCAGCAAGACCGAATGGGGCGCCATCTACATGGTCGGCACCCTGGCCAGTGCCGCGGTGTTCACCTGGACCGGCAAACTCATCGATCGGGTTGATCTGCGGCTGTATTCACTCGCCGTCTGCGGACTGCTGGCGCTGGCCTGCTTCGGACTGGCCCTGGTCAACAGCCTGGTCATGCTGGTGGCGGTCATCTTTCTATTGCGACAGGCGGGACAAGGGCTGGCCAGTCATGTCGCGATGACCAGCATGGCGCGTTACTTCGAGGCCGGCCGCGGCCGGGCTCTTGCTCTGGCGAGCCTGGGCTTTGCTGCCGGGGAAGCCCTGTTACCCATTGCTGTCGTGCTGGTCATTGCTGCCATTGGCTGGCGCTGGACCTATGCCGGGGTGGGCCTCATCCTGGCGCTGGGTTTTGTGCCGGCTGTCGCGTGGTTGCTGGCCGACCACCCGGCCAGACACCAGGCCTACCTGCAGACCCTGCAGGAACAGGGGGAAGCCCGCAATGCCCGCGGTCAGGGCTGGACCCGGCGGACGGTATTGCGCGATCCGCGTTTCCTGCTGGTGCTGCCCGGGATCGTGGCGCCGCCGCTGATTCTGACGGCCATGTTCTTCCATCACCTGACCCTGGCGAATGCCAAGGGCTGGAGTTATGCGTGGATCACGGGCAGTTACGGGTTTTACGCCGGGGCCGGGATTCTTGCTGCGCTGCTGGCCGGCCGACTGGTTGATCGCTTTGGCGCGGCACGCGTGCTGCCCTTCATGTTGCCACCCCTGGCTGCCGGCTTGCTGTTGATCGCCCGGCTGGATGCGCCCTGGGTAGCCTGGCCCTATCTGTGCCTGATGGGCATCAGCAGCGGGCTGCTGGTCGCGCCGGCCTCGGCCTTGTGGGCCGAGCTGTACGGCGCCGCCAATCTGGGCGCCATACGCAGCATGGTCACAGCGCTGAACGTTTTTGCCTCCGCGCTGGGACCCGTGATCCTCGGTGGACTCATGGACCGGGGCCTGCCCATCGAGTTCGTCTGCGTCCTGTTCGCCGGCTACGCCGTGCTGGGTACGGTGTTAATCAGCCTGGCCTTGCGCCATGTCGATTCTCGCTAAGGGCGCTAGCCTGCCGATATCCATCCGCCGTCAGTTCGTCCCAGGTGACTGGATGCGGTTTAGCGTCGCATAGAACGTCGGCACCATGATCATCGTCAGCAGCGTGCCGAATGTCAGCCCGAACATGATGGTCAGCGCCATCGACACCCAGCATGCATCCTGGACCAGGGTAACCAGTTAGAAAATAGGGGATTCAAGCCGATCAGGTGAGGCAAGTGGAGCTTAGACGCCTATTTTTGGGCCCCAAAACACTGCGCTAAGGAAAAGGATGGAAACGACCAGTGGCGGTCGGCATCCGGCGGCTTAGCGCCGCGTTTTTGGCAGTGAAAAGCTGCGTCTAAGGTCGATATCATGCCTGTTCGAGGACGAATTCTGCCGTCAGCCAATCACTTGGCGTGGTCCGACCCCATTCTTACCTACCCCATTCTTACCTGTGGTCCGACCCCATTCTTACCTGACAATCACTTGGCGTGGTCCGACCCCATTCTTAACTGAACTTACCGAACCACGAGTGCCTGGGCCCGGCCGGCAGC
>CAMYJV010000086.1 GCA_947258805.1 uncultured Gammaproteobacteria bacterium
GTAGCCATCCGGATGCCATACCGCCAGGTCGCCGGAGTGGAACCAGCCCCCGGCAAAGGCTTCCTCGGTGGCGGTGGAGTTCTTTAAGTAGCCTTTCATGACGTTGTTGCCCCGCATGAACACCTCTCCCATGGTTTCGCCATCTTTGGCAACGGGTTCCAGCGTTTCCGGGTCAGCCACCATCAGGCCTTCCAGCATCTGAGCTCGCACCCCCTGCCGGGCCTTGAGTTCCGCCCTCTGCGCGGCAGAGAGGTGCCCCCAGCGTTCCTCCTGCCAGGCGCACAGCGTCACGGGGCCGTAGGTTTCGGTCAGCCCGTAAACGTGGGTCACCGTCATGCCCATGTCTTCCATCGCCTCAATCACTGCCGCTGGCGGTGGGGCGCCCGCCGTCATCACGCTGACGGGATGCTGCACGCGGTCCTTCAGCGTATCTGGCGCAGACAGCAGCGTATTCAGAACGACAGGCGCGCCGCAGAAGTGGGTCACCCGGTGCTCGGCCATCGCGTCGAATACCGCCTCTTCCCTCACGTGACGAAGGCAGACGGTTGTCCCGGCATTAACCGCGAGGGTCCAGGGAAAGCACCAGCCGTTGCAGTGGAACATCGGCAAAGTCCAAAGGTAAACGGGTGATTCACCCATATCCCAGGTGAGCGCGTTGGATACCGCGTTCAGATAAGCGCCGCGGTGATGGTAAACCACGCCTTTTGGATTGCCCGTGGTTCCGGACGTATAGTTCAACGCGATGGCATCCCATTCGTCCTCCGGCAGAGACCAGTCGGCATCCGGATCACCCTCGGCAAGCAGCGCCTCGTAGGTCACATCTCCAATGACCTCGCCAGCGCTGCAGGTGGCATCTTCAATGCCTATGACCAGAGGCGGTTGCGACATGCCGGCCATGGCTTCCTTTGCCAGCGGGCCAAACTCCCTGTCCACCAGGAACACGCGAGCCTCGCCGTGCTCGAGAATGAAGCGAACCGTGGCCGCATCCAGCCGCGTATTGATGGCGTTTAGCACGCCGCCAGCCATGGGCACGCCAAAGTGCGCCTCATACATCTCGGGGAGATTGGCGGCCAGAATTGCAACCGTGTCTGACCTGCCAACGCCTCTTCTTCGCAGCGCGTCGGCGAGCCGTGCGCAACGCTGGTAGGTGTCCAGCCACCGGTATCGCCGCTCGCCGTAGATGACGGCCACCCTTTCCGGATACACGTCGCAGCTTCGGCGAAGCAGGGACAGAGGGCTCAGGGGCACGAAGTTTGCCGAACTCCGGTGAAGATCTTTGTCGTAAATCGTACTCATGGGAAACTTATGAATTCGTTGCCGGAAAATGGCACTTCAGCACAGCCGGCCGCCAGCGACAAGCCGTTGCCGAACCCATCAGGAGCGGCGGAACCGTCCCCTTGCCAAGCTGAGAACCGGTCAATTGTCCGGAAACTTTCACCATGCCATGCTAGACGATTGTCATCGTCAGGAAATCTGAAGCAGATATGAGCGAGCGCAGCCTCTGGACCCGAATCAACGACGGCCTGACAAGGACCCGACTCGTCGTTACCAACCTGTTCTTCATCGGCATGGTGCTGCTCCTTGCCGTGCTCATATTCGGCGGCGGCGAGCGCATCTCCGTACCGGAAGGTGGCGCTCTGGTCATCAACCCCCAGGGCAACCTGGTCGAGCAACGCTCGCTCGTGGACCCGATCCAGGAGTGGTTGACGCCCGGAGCCGCGCTGGCAGAGACCGAAATCGATGTGCTGCTGAAGGCGCTCAAAACTGCGGCCGAAGACGAACGAATCCGGCTGGTTGTCATCACCCTCGACGGGCTCAGGAACGCATCTACTGCCCATGCAGAAGCCGTGGCCACGGCGGTGAAGGCTTTCCGCGAAACCGGAAAGGAGGTCATCGCCTACGGGAATTACTACGACCAGTCTCATTATCTGATGGCCAGCGCCGCAGACGCCGTCTACATGCACCCGTTTGGACAGATCATCCTTCCCGGTTTCGAAATAAACCGACTCTATTTCAAGGAGTTAATAGATAAACTTAAAATAAAAATAAATGTCTTTCGAGTCGGTCGATACAAGGAATTCGTAGAGCCCTACGAGCGGGTAGACATGTCAGACGACGCCCGACAGGCCAACCGTGAGCTCGTGGACGGCCTCTGGACCCGCTATTCGGACGCGGTGATCGACAATCGCGATCTGGCCCCCGCGGGATTCGAACGCTATTCCCAGCAGTTTGACCAGGCGCTGCAGGAGACCGATGGAGACCTCGCCCGACTGGCCGTGGAGTATGGCCTGGTCGACGAGTTGCTGACGCCGGATCAGGCCCGTGTCCGCATCGCGGACAAAGTGGGTTATGACCAAGAGGGTGATTTCAGAGGCGTGACCATGGCCGACTATCTGCAGGCGACCGTCGAGCAGAGCGGAGCCGGTGCAGACCAGCGGGTCGGTGTCATTACGGCAGAAGGCGCCATCGTGGACGGGGACGCGCGAGGTGGGGTCATCGCTTCGAATCGGATCATTGCTCTGATCCGCCGTGCCAGGGAAGACGAGACGGTTGCAGCTCTGGTCCTGAGGCTGAACTCCCCCGGCGGCAGCGCTTTCGCTTCAGAACTCATTCGTCAGGAGCTGGAGCTTACCCAGCTGTCTGGAAAGCCCGTGGTCGTGTCCATGGGACCCGTGGCTGCATCGGGTGGCTACTGGATCGCATCAACCGCCGATGCGATCGTCGCCGAGCCTACCACCCTTACCGGGTCGATCGGCGTATTCGGCATCGTCCCGACTTTCGACGAGGGAATTGCGGCCATCGGCGTGCGCAGCGACGGCGTTCGCACGTCTCCCCTTTCGAACATCAGCCCGCTGCTGCCCATCAACGAGCCAACCGCCCGCATACTGCAGGCCAGCGTGGAGCACACCTACGAACGCTTCATCAATCTGGTCGCTCGAGGCAGGGATCTGTCGCCGGAGCAGGTTGACGCCATCGCCCAGGGGCGGGTGTGGATCGGTACCCGAGCGCTGGATCTGGGCCTGGTAGACGTGCTCGGTAATCGCGAAGCTGCGGTGAATAAGGCCGTCGAGCTGGCTCAGCTCGACGACTTTCGCATCAAACACATCGAGGAGCCCGTGTCGCCGCGCGAGATGCTGCTGCGAGAACTCGTGGGAGCGGTCGGCATAGAGCCGCCGTTGGCCGGAAATTCCCTGCTCCAGAGCCTTTCACAGGCGGGGTCGCTGCTGAACAGCTTGAACGACCCACGACACGTTTACGCCCTTTGCGAAGCCTGCCAGGCCCAGGGCGCAAACTGGTAGCAGCTTGAAGGGCTGGCAGCTCAATCGGGCCAGCCGTCCCCGGCCAGCGATCTGCTAAAACAGACGAACCCTGGTGCGCCTCGCGCCTCCGGAGCCGCTGCGGGAACGACGCCGCCGCATGCGACTGTGCAGCTCCCGACGCTTCATCTCCAGATAATCATCCCGGGACAGATTCGGATTGCGATTGCGCGCCTTCTCATCTTTTCGATAGCGGCAGAAATCGTTGAAGGCATCGATCTCATGCTTCAGCTCGGTGACCACCAGCTCGATCATGATGGCGTCGTCGATATAACCCAGCACGGGCACATCGTCAGGAATGATGTCCTGAGGATCGGCAAAGTACGCCAGCGCCGCCAGCACATTTTTCCGCTCGCCGGAAGCCAGCGCCCACTCCTCGTCGCGAGCCATATCAATGAGGGCGTGGAGCTGCTCGATGCGCTGCATGACGAACATCGGAACCTTGCCGGACATCACCTCCTCCACCATCTCCTCGGCTTTCTGGAGAATCTCATCCTCGCTGACCTGCTGAGCCGTGGATTTGGCCTGCTTCATGCTGGCCCGGAAAAAGCGTAGATCTTTGTCTTCGAGATCGAAGGTGACTCTAAGCGGCATGCTGTCTCTTCCCCTGAATCTGCATCAATGCAATCGCCGCACTATACCGGAAACTAGTGCTTTTGAAACTTGCGCCAGTAGTCGGTGGTGAGCTGCTTGACCTCCCGCCGCATCAGCATCAGGCCCAGCAGGTTGGGTAACGCCATGAGCGCCAGCGTAACCGCCGAGATCAGCCAGATCAGCGATGTATCGACAATCGTCGCCAGGAAAAAACCAAGCACGTAGACAATCCGGTAGGGCATAACCGCGCCGGAGCCGAACAGATAAGTGACGCCACGATCACCGTAGTAAGACCAGGCAAGCGCAGTTGAAAACGCGAACAGCACCAAACCCAGGGTCACCGCGTACTGACCGACATCACCCATGAAGCTGCGTTTGAATGCTTCTGCGGTCAGCGGCACCGAATGAATAAGAGACCGGCCATGAATGGTGATGTCGGCATTTCGCATGTCACCCTCCACGACTTCGATGGTGCCGGTAAAGGCCTCGCCGCCGGAAAGAAAACGTACGTCTTCGGCAATTGAGCGATTGTGAATCAGGGTGTAGTCGGTGCGGTTTGCAACGCCGTTGATCACCGGAATCTCCGCGGTCAGCGGTCGCACGGGATCGTCGGCCGGGGGAATCATGTCCAGGTGAGCAAACAGCTGGGCTACCTGCTGCGGGTTGTCTTCGGAAAAGGTCCCTGATACGAACTCGGTATCGAATGCCGAAAATTCATTCTCGAATTTCTCCGCCCAGACCCCGGACGAAAGAATAACCAGCCCGGTCAGGGTGCAGATGATCAGGGTATCAATGAAGGGCTCGAGGATGGATACCATGCCTTCCGCAACGGGCTCTTCGGTACGAGCCGCGGCGTGGGCGATGGGTGCGGAGCCCTGACCGGCTTCATTGGAAAACAGACCGCGATTCACCCCGCGGTTGAACGCATAGGCAAAGGAAGCTCCCAGAAAACCACCGGCAGCTGCAGAGCCGGAAAACGCGTCCCTGAAAACCGACGCGAACGACGGCACGATCTGATCCAGGTTGCTGAAGGTAACCGCCAGGGCGCCGGCCGCGTAGAGGACACCCATCACGGGCACGATGCTGGCGGCAACGATCGCGATGCGCCGGATCCCGCCGACAATGACCAGGCCCAGCAGAACGGATAGAACCAGACCGGTTATCCAGGTGGGAATGCCAAAAGAGGCCTCGATCCCCGAGGCCATATTATTGCTCTGAGGCAGATTGCCGGATCCGAAAGAGCTCACCACCAGGGCGACGGCGAAGAACACGGCCAACCAGCGCATCTTCAGACCGCGCTCCATGTAGTACATGGGCCCACCGGCAATACGCCCTTCCTCGTCCTTGACCCGATATTTGTGAGAGACGGTGACCTCCACGAACTTGGTGGTCATGCCCAGAAATGCCGTCATCCACATCCAGAACAGAGCGGCCGGACCGCCCAGATAGATGGCGAATGCGACCCCGCCGATATTGCCGGTGCCTACGGTTCCGGAGAGCGCCGTAGACAGCGCCTGAAAGTGACTGGTATCACCCGGATCGTCTCGAGAAGAATGCTTGCCACGCACCACCCCCCAGGCGTGACGAAAGAACCGGATCTGGGGGAAGCCCAGATACAGCGTGAAGAACAGTCCAACACCCAGAAGCAGAAATGGGAAGTAGACGGCGCTGCCGAGCCAGCCATCCAGGTAGCCGATGAAGTCTTCAAAGAACGCCATTTTACTGAGCAGCCTCCAGTTGCAGCGCCTCGCGCATGACATGGAACAGGCGGTTCTGCTCCATGACGCCGCGCACCTGCTCCGCATTCAGGCCCATCGCGTAGGCGGCCACATCCTCACCGGCATGAGTTTCCGAGGGCATGGGTATCGTGGCCAGCTGCCGGTAGTTGGGCGCGGTTGTGTCCTGATCGCGCAGATCCGGTCGCTCGGCCCGATAACCAGGGCCGTTGGCATAGCTGAGCGTGGTGTAGGGCTTGTCCTCGCTGTCTTTGGCCAATTCGCCCAGCGACGTCTCCACCTTGCCGAGGATCGGATTGCCCCGCCGGGGATAGCCGCTGATGGTCAACGTGTGGGAATGATCCGCTGTCACCAGGATCAGCGTTTCCGCCGGACGGGTCATGTCCGCGGCGACTGCCACGGCGTCGGCCATGGCAACCGTATCGGTGAGCGCGCGATAGGAATTTGTGCCGTGGTGAGCATGATCGATACGACCACCCTCCACCATCAGAAAGAAACCGTTCGGCTGGCGCTGCAGCCGGGAAATGGCAAAGCGGGTCATCTCCGCCAGCGAGGGTTCCGCAGTTGGATCGCGATCCGTCTCGAACTGCATGTGCGAAGGTTCGAATAGTCCGAGGACCTGGCCCGGCGCGCTCGGGGCAAGGCGCTTGAACTGCGACTGGTTCCAGACATATGAACGACCGTCCACCGATGCGAGCCACTGAGCAGTCAGATCCTTTCCGTCGGCGCGGATGCCGGTCCGTTCCGGGTACTCGGGGTCGGCAGTTTCACGTGGCAGCAGCCAGGCACGTCCGCCGCCGAGTATGACGTCGATGCCGTCGCCTCGATCGAACTCCACAAGCTGACGGGCGATGTCCCGACAGCCGTCCGAGGCGGCCCGGTCCGGCAGTTCCACATCGCTTTCCCAGCCACGGTTGGGACTGTGGGCGAAGGTGGCGGCCGGGGTCGCATGGGTAATGCGTGTCGTGGAGATGATGCCGGTCGCATAGCCCTGGTCCTCGGCCATCTCCAGCAGCGTCGGCAACTCGTGATCCAGCGCCCTGGCGCAGTCGTTGCGACTGACCTCCGCACTCACGCTGATAACCCCGATGCGGGTTTTCTCACCCGTGACGATGGCCGTCATGGTGCCCGCGCTGTCAGACACCTGAGAATCCGTGTTGTAGGTTTTGACCAGCGCGACGTTCGGGAAGCGCTCGAAAGACAGAAGGTGCTCTTCGCCGGCAAGGCCCTGTTGCTGGCCTTGAAAAATACGTGCCGCGGTAACGGTACTGACGCCCATGCCGTCGCCCAGGAACAGAATGACGTTGCGCTTTTCGGGCGCTGGCGAAGGGCCGCTGATCCTGCAACTGCTGAGCATCGCAAGCGCCAGCAGCAGCACGGCAAAGCGTTCGGGCAGGCGTGATGGACCCCCGGGCTCCGCCCTGAAAGCCGTAAACGTAGTTTGTGCTGACCCGCGCAAGGCAGATGCCTCAGTTGCTGCGCGGCTCGCGGAGGGTAACGAACTCTTCGGCTGCGGTGGGATGAATGCCGATGGTCTGATCGAAATGGGTTTTGGTTGCTCCCGCGTTCATGGCGACACCAATGCCCTGAATGATCTCTCCAGCTTCCGGCCCTACCATATGGGCTCCCACCACCCTGTCATCGGCCGGGTTCACCAGCAGCTTCATCATCGTACGCTCGTCCCGTCCCGACAGCGTGTGCTTCATCGGCTTGAAGGTCGAGACGAACACCTGAACATCCGAATGCTTCTCCCGCGCCTGGGCCTCCGTCAGCCCGACGGTGCCTATGTTGGGCTGACAGAACACGGCGGTGGGAATCAGGTCGTAGTTCACCGTCCGCTTGGGGTTCTCGGTGAAGAGGTTGTTGGCAATGCACATGCCTTCGGCAATGGCTACCGGGGTCAGCTGCTCCCGATCAATGACATCACCAATGGCATAGATGTTGGATACGGCGCTCTGATAGTACTGGTCGACGATGACGCCACCCCGCTTGTTCAGAGTAACGCCCGCCGCTTCGAGCCCCAGACCCTGCGTGTTCGGCAGGCGTCCCGTGGCGTACATCACCAGGTCTGTATCCAGCGTGCTGCCGTCGGAAAGTGACAGCCGCTTGCGCCCATCCAGCGCCTCGATGGCTGAAACTTCCGTCTGAAAGTGCAGATGAATGTGCTTCTTCTTGAGTTCCTCGGCAACGAACTCACGCACTTCGTCGTCAAACCCACGAAGAAACAGCGGGCCTCTGTAGAGCAAGTGCGTCTCCACGCCCAGCCCGGCGAATATGCCCGCAAACTCTACCGCGATGTAGCCTCCGCCGACCACGACCGCATGACCGGGGAAGTCTTCCAGGTAGAAAGCCTCGTTCGAACTGATGGCCAGGTCCCTGCCCGGCAGCTCGGGAAGCATGGGCCAACTGCCCGTAGCGACGAGAATGTTCTCGGTGCTGAATACTTCATCGCCCATCCGCACATGGTGCGGATCTTCAAGGACCGCATGCCCCAGTTTTATGTCTACCCCCGCCGTGTTGAGCAGGTTTTCGTAGATGCCGTTGAGGCGCTCAATCTCCCGCGTCTTGTTGTCCCGCAGCGTGGCCCAGTCGAAATCCGGGGCTGACGCCTTCCAGCCATAGGCATCGGCATCTTCGAACTCCTCGGCGTAGTGAGAGCCATAGACGAACAACTTTTTCGGTACGCAGCCTACGTTGACGCAGGTGCCACCCAGATAGGTACTCTCTGCCACGGCAACCCGGGCTCCGTGTGCAGCCGACATGCGGCCAGCGCGAACGCCGCCGGATCCGGCACCGATGACGAACAGATCGTAGTCGTAACTCATAGCTGGCTGGATGACCACATAGACGAAGGCCCGGAGCCTAAAGGATCGACCACGGTTTGCAAAGCGGGGATCCCCGTGCAGAGGCTTTCCAATGCCTTTCCAATTAGAGGGCCGGCCCATACACTGCGCGCTGTAACACATGGTCAGTTTTCACCTGCTGAATTGGGGAGCACCTGAATGAACGGCGCGCAAAGCCTGCTCGAAACTTTCGTTGGCGCGGGCGTGGAAGTCTGCTTTACCAACCCCGGCACCTCCGAGATGCACTTCGTCGCCGCGCTGGACACCGAGCCCGGCATGCGAGCCGTGCTGGGCCTGTTCGAGGGCGTGGTAACCGGGGCGGCTGACGGCTATGCAAGGATGACCGGGAAACCCGCCTGCACCCTGCTGCACCTGGGCCCCGGGCTCGCCAACGGCCTGGCGAACCTGCACAACGCGCGAAGAGCTCGAACGCCGATCGTCAACGTCGTCGGCGAGCACGCCACCTACCACCGCGCGCTGGATGCCCCCCTGACGTCCAACATCGAAGGCTTCGCCGATCCGGTTTCCGCCTGGATCCGGGTCTCGGAAAACGCCGCTTCGGTGGGAGCGGACGCCGCCCAGGCCGTCCAGGCTGCTTTGTCGCCACCGGGACAGATTGCCACTCTGATCCTGCCCGCTGACACCGCCTGGAACGAAGCCCCGGGCAGCGCAGCTGCCCTTCCCCCTCACGGCCTGGAGCCATCAAACGCCGAAGCTGTTGAGGGCGCAATAAAGGCGCTGGTTTCCGGCGAGCGCTGTACCTTTATGGTCAACGGCCTCGGCGTCAGCGAGCGGGGACTCCAGCTGATCAGTCGCATCGCTCAGAAAACCGGCGCCCGGGTCATGGGGGATACGTTCATCGCGCGGGTACCTCGAGGCGCGGGTCGATTCAATATCGGGCGCCTGCCCTATTTCGCCGAGCAGGCAGAAGAAGCACTGGCAGGCACAGAGCATCTGATCCTGGTGGATACGAAGGCGCCGGTGAGCTTCTTTGCATATCCCGGCCGGTCGAGCGAGCTGACGCCGGAAGGCGCCCAGCTGCATCAGCTGTCGCTGCCCGGCACGGACACGTTGAGCGCGCTCGAGGCCGTGGTCGAGGGTGTTGGCGCAACCACGATAGCGCCGGTTACCTCCGATCTCGAACGTCCAGACGCGCCCACCGGGAAGCTGAATCCGGAAAGCATTGCCCAGTCGCTGGCCATGCTGATGCCGGAGCAGACGATTCTGGTGAACGAGGCCGCGACCTCCGGCTTTGGCCTACCTGGCTTCACTTCCCGCTCGGCACCTCACGATTGGTTGGACCTTACGGGGGGCGCTATCGGGATGGGCCTGCCCGCAGCGGTGGGAGCCGCGGTCGCCTGTCCCGACCGTCGTGTCGTCGCCCTGCAGGCGGACGGCAGCGCCATGTACACCATTCAGTCGCTGTGGACCATGGCCAGGGAAAACACTGACGTTACCGTGATTTTGTTTGCCAATCGTAAATATGCGATCTTGCAGGTGGAGTTTATGCGCGTAGGTGCGCAGAATCCGGGTCCGAAGGCTATGAACATGCTGGATCTATCGCGCCCGGACCTCGAATTCGTTCACCTTGCACGAGGCATGGGCGTACCCGCAGTGCAGGCTACAGACGCCGCGTCCTTTCACCGGGCGCTGGCAGAGAGCTTTGCAACACCGGGACCTTTTCTGATCGAGGCATTGATCTAGCTGCTCATATCGAAGACGGCTGCTGAAATCAGGAGAAGCACTTGAATATCACGATGTTTGGAACCGGCTACGTGGGTCTGGTCACGGGTACCTGCTTCTCCGAGATGGGCAACGAAGTGCTCTGCGTGGACATAGACCCGGACAAGGTGGCCGCGCTGACTCGGGGTGAGATTCCCATCTTCGAGCCAGGCCTCGAGCAGATGGTGCGCAGCAATACGGACGCCGGACGCCTGAGATTTTCCACGGACATCGCTGCCGGCGTCGATCACGGCGAGTTGCTTTTCATCGCGGTAGGCACGCCGGCGGGCGAAGACGGGTCGGCAGATCTGAGCCACGTGCTTTCGGTTGCGCGCAGCATCGGCGAGCACATGAGCACTTCCAAAGTAGTGGTTGATAAAT
>CAMYJV010000087.1 GCA_947258805.1 uncultured Gammaproteobacteria bacterium
AGGTGACGGCACTGCCCGTCCTGTTGCCGGTGGTGACAGGCCAATCCGGATACGCCGGCGCGCAAGCGCTGGCGGTGACCATGCGCGGTCTCGCGTTACGGGAGATCACTGTCAGGCAGTGGCTGCGAGTTTTGCGTAAGGAAGTGTTCGCCGGCTTCCTGAACGGTGTCGCGATCGCGCTCACCTGTGGGTTGGGCGTCTTCGTGTGGAGCGGGTCTCTGCCGCTGGTCGGCGTCATTGCCGCGTCAATGATTCTGGCGATGGTCGCCGCCGGTTTCGCTGGCGCAACCATTCCCATACTCCTGACTCGCCTCGGTCAGGATCCGGCCACCTCCTCATCTATCCTGCTGACCACCGTGACCGATGTGGCGGGATTCTTCTCCTTTCTGGGCATAGCAACGATATTCATGCGCTTTCTTTGATTGGAAAAGGTGCCGGGTTTATTTCGTGAGCCGCATTTCCGTATCAACAAGTCTTGAAGTCAGTTTCAGCGCCGTCTACCAGAAATATTTTTCAACAACGGGCATCAGGCTTTCGATTGCTATGGAGACAATCAGCGCCCCGATCGTCAGAGCAGTTGCGCCAATGAGAATGCCGAGAAGAATCAGCAGTCCATCGCGTTCCAGGATGCCTAGAGACAGACACAGCAGGGCAAGAGCTGGACAAAAGTTGGTGAATGGGAGCGGTATCATGACTACCAGGGCTAGTGCGGTAACCAGGATTCCGATGATGGATGCCATGATCGGCAAGGTCATAAACAGCCACCTGGGTCTTACAAAGCGTTCGCTCCATTCGATCAACTGCGCGGTTTTGTCGCCGAGTTCTCTGAGCTTTTGCGTATCGATCTTTCGCTTCCGGACAAATCGTGGTAACACCGGCGCCCGGAATCCCGCAGCCATCTGTAGTCCCGGCACGATCATCGCGAGTCCGGCAAGTACCGAAATGCCGGGCAACAGGCCTAGTGCGGCCAGAAAGATCAGCAGCCCACCGAAGGAACGTCTGCGCAGCTGCAAAACAAGGTAGCCAATCCGGACGTCTGTATCGGGTAGTTCCCGCAGGACGCGCCTCAGAAGAACCGATGTCTTTTCGCCCACAGGGCTGTCGCTGGGATTCATATCACCGGGGGGCGCTTGTTTGGGCCTGCTTTTGCCGGGCCCGACGAGAGAGCATGTTGAGGCCTTCGACCAGGGCCGAGAAGGCCATCGCGGCATAGATGTAGCCCTTGGCCACGGGCGCGCCGAACCCTTCCGCAATCAGTGTCGTGCCAATCAGCAAGAGGAATCCCAGGGCCAGCATGACAATCGTCGGGTTCGCATGGATGAAATTCCCAAGAGGATCGGCCGCGAGCAGCATTGCAGTTATCGCAGCGATCACCGCGATCACCATGATTGGTAAGTGGTCTGTCATGCCAACCGCGGTGATGATGCTGTCAATCGAGAACACGAGGTCCAACACCAAAATCTGCGCGACAATGGTGACCGCGCTGGTTGCTGCCACGTCGGGATTGAGAGTGCGCGGACCAGGTTCAGGGTCCACGCTATGGTGAATCTCCTTGGTCGCCTTCCAGACCAGGAACAGGCCACCAGCGATGAGGATCAAATCACGCCAGGAGAACCCTCGACCAAAGATCTCGAAAAGCGGTTCCGTCAGTTTGAATATGAAAGCAACCGTGCTGAGAAGCAGGAGCCTCAGTATCAGTGCTCCTGCGATACCGATACGTCGCGCCTTTGAGCGTTGATGCACCGGAAGCTTGTTGGTCAAAATCGAGATGAAGATCAGATTGTCTATACCGAGCACGATCTCCATCGCCGTCAAGGCGGCAAGCGCCACCCACGCGGCCGGGTCGGTTGCAAGTGCCACTATGTATTCCATCGTTAATCGCTCTCACGTGTCTGGATACTTAGCTTTGATGAATACACGCCTTCATATCTCTCTAAAGGCGCCATTGATAACTCAAGAACTTGGTGACTTTGAAGCTTAGCGCGCAGTCGGTTCATGGGGCAGAGTTCCAGGGACAGTTCACCCAGCTTCCAAGTTCCAGTGCGTCAATTATGCGCATGGTCTCCGTATCAGAGAAAGCCAATAAAGCGAACGGCCCCTGGAACTTGTGAGCCCTGCAGTCGAGCCTTCTGCAAGCCAGCCGCTGTTCAGTAATGACAAGTTATATAGTTATCGTTGGCACTATTTACCTTGATAGCCATTGCCGTGTTACTTCGGCGCCGTTTTTATCGCGCCGAGCAAGGTTTCCGTCCAGTACAGGTGGGTGGCGTCCACCGCTACCGAGGCCTCGTCACTGAACGGATCCTGGAGCACCGGGCCATAGGGTGTCGCGCCCAGGCCATTGCCCTTGCCGTAGCGCTCCAGGCTCGACGGATTCATCAGAAACAGGGCACTGTTGTCCTGCGCGAATGCCCACCAACCCATGAAGAGAGGCAGGCTGTTAGCGGGCACGGCAGCCGTGCGGGCGTTGGTGGGCAAGTCGATACGGGTGATGGCGCGCGCATCAGACTCCACCACATAGGCGAAAATCTCGTCCACGACGAAATCGTCGGGAAAGGCGAGGTTATCCGCCAGGGTCTCGCTGGGACCCCCGGTCTTGGCCACCCGATACAGTCCGTCAGGCAGCGCATTCGCATAGACGTAGTCGCGGCTCAACCGTAACTGGCTCGACTGGCCGTTGGCATTGCCGAGTAACACCGGCGTGGCTGTGCCGGCGACCGGCGCGCGGAACACATTGCCAAAAGGATCGGTTTCCAGCCAGTAGACATTCGTCCCGTCCGCCTCGATACGGCGCACGAAGAATGCCGTCGGGCTGAAGTTTTCTGCAGCACCCAGGGTCACGCGGGACAGTTTTACCAGGTTGAAACCTGCGGGCACATACACTGCGTTGTCATCCACAGCCAGCGGCCCGGTGGGCGGTATGCCCTTGGCCACCGTCGTGGTGACGCCGGCTGGCGTGACCTTGCGGATCCCTTGCTCGCGGAACTCTTCCAGGCCGCCGTCGGCGTACAGTGCGGCGCCGGTGGCGTCTACCTGGATGTGCGCGGGCCAGGCCGCGTCGAGCTTGAGATTCTCGATGGGGCCACCGGCCTTCGCCACCCGGCGCACCTTGCCGTCGTTCTGATTCGTGCCGGTGGTGCCTTCAATCCAGTAGACATGCGTGGCACCCAGCGCCAGGCCGCGAAACAGACTTAGCCCGCCGGCCAGCGTGACGGGTAGTCCACCGCCGATCGGCGCACTCGCCACCCGGCTGAGGGACAGGTTGTCGGTGTCGCTCCAGTACAGGCTGGACCCGTCCGTTTGCAGGAAATCGCCCGACGCGTCCTGCACGATGTCGACGGCTGGGCCGCCGGCCTTGGGCACGCGCGCAATCGCCGGTGCGAACGAGCCATCGCGGCGCAGGCTGACATAAATCTGGTCGCCCGCCAGCGCGATACCCCGCAGCAGCTCGTAGGTCGTTGCCTGGCTAATCACTGTGGGGTTCGCGACACCGCACCCGGCCAGCGGGCAACGCTTGATTTGCGAGAGCCCACCCGCACCGATGGTTTCGGTCCAGTAGATATGCGTGGCATCCAGCGCAAATACCGTGGTCACACTTGTGCCCAGCGTTGCGATGCGTTCGGGCGCGCCGCCCGCGAGCGGCACGCGCTCGAGCAACGGGCCAGCGGTGTCCACGCGTATCCAGTAGGCATAGGTGCCGTCGCTCAGGGCCGACTCCTGCACTGATGCACTGCAGAAATCACCCTCCGTGATGCGGCGCGGGTTACTGCCGTTCGCGGCCGCTCGCACCAATGCCCGCCGGGCGCCGGCACCGGCACAGCCGGTCTCGCCGATATCATTCGTGAAGTCGGTCCATAGCAGATCGCTACCCGCCAGCGTGAGACTCGTCACCGCCCGCATGGCATAGGCGAGCGGCGTCATCAAGCCGGTGGCCACGTCGACCTTGTGAAGCGGAAACTCGCTGGCGTCCGTGAAGAATACCTCGCCCGCGTCCACCCGCATCTCTCCCAGCCCTTCGCGGCCCCAGGCCAGCACGCGGGCGAGCTGCTCGATCAGCGCACCTTCGCCGTCTGCATGCGTGCCTTCGCAGTTCACTCCGGTGAAATCGAACAGCACGGCCGAGGCCCCAGGCGCGGTGGTCAAATCCAGCTGGCCGGTACCGGTGAAGCTGCCGCTGCAACCGGGCGTCGTCTCCTGAAACTCCAATGCGACGCTGTTGCCGTTAATGGTGAGCTCCAGGGTGCCGCTGCGCCCGTCGCCGTCTTCATAGGTGCCTGACAAGACGTTGCCGGCGCGGCTCAGGTCCGCGCGCAGCGGTGCATCGGGATACAGGCTGGACAAATAGGCGCCCAGCCAGACGGCCTGCTGGGCTGTGGCCACGGTGACTACGCGAGTCGTATTACCCGTGGCATTGCTACTGCTGCGAATTGTCAGACGCGCCGTGTAATCGTTTGCGACCGTGTAACGATGAGCTACGGTGGCCCCGGCCGTGGTCAGTGTCACGCCGTCACCGAAATCCCATTCATAGGCGGTGATCATGCCCGCGCTGGTGGTGGATGCACTGCCGTCGAAGTTGACGTCCAGCGGTGCGGCGCCGCCCGCAGGGCTCACCGAAAAGCTGGCGGTTGCCGTTACCGCCGCGGGGGCCGCTGCGCCGCTACCGCCACCGCCGCCGCTACACGCGGCGAGGCCGACAATCCCGACCGAGTACAGACCGGTCAGCAAGAGGCAACGGGCCGCTGAAACCAATAATCTGTTCATTAACATTCTCCAATTGCAGAACGATGTATCAAAAGACAACAACGCCTGAGTGGCCCCGGCCGCTCATAGGCGTGACCTGGGTGTTCACAGCACAATGACCGCTGGCACCAACGCCAGCATCACCAGAAACAGAATCACTGCGCCGCCGGCGCCGGATAGCCGCCGTGCCGAACAGCGCGGACAGGAATAGCGGCAACGCGGCCGGCACCGGTACGACGCTGAACGCACCGCCGGTGACCAGCAGGTTAATGCGGGTGGTTGGGTAGTCGGCGAAACCCGCCGGCACGTCGATCTGGTACTGCAGGCTCTTCAGCACATAACCGGAGTCGGTGGGGTTGCCGGCCCAACGCAACAGAATCACGTCTGTCGAGGCCAGGGGGGAATTCGGCGTAAACACCTGCGTGAACGCGCTGGGCACGCCACTGCCCGGGTTAAAGTCACCGCCGGCCGTCACGGCTACCGTGCCGGTCATCAGGGCGCTAGGCGGCGTACCGTTGACCGACGGTGACACGAACGCCAGGTTGAGCAGTTCGACCCCCGGCGGGTCCGCCGCGGGCGACACGACCAGCGCCTGCCCGTTCTCGAAGCCCACGTTGATGGTCAGGCTGGTCCCGGCCTGCAGAATCAGGTCGTCACCCGTCACGCTGATCAGCCGAGCCGGCACGACGCCCACTGTGGTATCGAGAATCCCGGCCGGATCCACGTTCGTATAGTTCAGCGTTACGGCCTCGCTGTCTGCGGCAAACACCAGCAGGCAGCAAGCCAGCGACAGCGTGGGAATGTGTATTGGTTTCATGGACCTAGACCTCTTCAGAGAAGTCCATCTCGGGTGAACCCGGGCCGCGGTGACCACCATTGCTGGCGAGCGTCGCCGTGCCTGCCCACGGGGGACGGACAAGAAACGGGGTTCAGCGGAATTGCGAGTTGCCGGGACGTCGGGTTGACGGTCCCTGCTATCGCCTGCCAATAAAAGTCTTGCTCTTACCGACTGTGTTGGTATTGAATATCGATGTGTTTTATCTTGATGTCAAGATAAAGTTTGGGTTCCCATGGCAGGGGACCGGCCGTGGGTCGGCCAGTAATGGAGGCTGGCTCGGGTCGTTCAGGCGCCCAACCGGTCGTTGGCCAGGCACTGTCGGCCGCAGCTCGTTTGAATTGAGGGCCTGCACCAATGTTTGTTGCCCGTCGTGTGGCACCGGCGCTGGCCAGTGTGCTCTGGCTGGTTGCCGGTTGTGTCATGGAAGAGATGAGTGCGCCGCCGGAATACTCCGCGCAGGCACTCAGGTCCCTCAAAGAAAAGGTGCCAAAAAAGGTGACGGGTTTATTTTTCGTGCCGCGAGAAATAGACCCGGCACCTTTTACGCATGCGTTTTGAGTTAGTGCGGGGCAATGAAGGACAATCGGGGTCGAACCGAAATTACCGCTGAAGGATATGCCTCACTAACCACGTAGCATGGGCACTCCAGTTTGACTCGGATTGCTCAGGCTACACTGCAACCGCTAATGTTTGCCATTTTCCTAAATTGTCTGCTGCTGCTCGTTGGCGTGCTGCTGGCCGCGGACTGTTTTGCCGACAGGGTACGGATACCCCTCGACATGCAGCCCCGGTTCATCGAGTCCCTGATCCGCGAGCAGGTCTTTACCGGCGCGAACGACAGCGTGCGCATCAACGATGATGGCAGCGGCTGCCAGTTCCTCGAGTTGCGCCAGCCGCGCGTCAGCCAGGGCGCCGGGCAGGTCAGGCTGCTCACCGCTGCGCGAGCGCGGGCCGGCCGCCCGCTGGGTGGCGGCTGCATTCTGCTTCTGGACTGGCGCGGTCAATTGGAATTCAGTCAACGCCCGGTGGTCAGTGATGATCGCCAGAGCGTCGTGCTGCGCACCGAATCGTGGCGCGCGCTCACGCCAGATGGCCAGACGGCCACCCTTTCCACCACCATCGGTCATTGGCTCGAGCGGTATCTGCCGCTGAACCTGAAAGAAACCCGGATCAGCCTCGTCCAACCGCTGACCGAGCTAAGGGAATTTCTGGCGCTGGTTATCAGCGAGGACAACGCGGCGCAAGTGAGCGCGTTGCTGGACAGTGTCGCTGTCGACGACGTCAGCGCCAGGGACGACCGGGTGACCGTGACGCTGGGCTTGGACACACAGCCGGCAGCTGCACCACCGCAGGTCGCCGAGCCCTCATTGAGTCAAACCGAACTCGCGCAACTGGAGACCCGCCTGGAGGCCGTGGATGCGTTTGTGACCTATTTGATCAGGCACCTGACAACGGGACGTGGCGCCGCAGGCAACGTGGAAACGCTGTTCGACGTGCTGCTGGAATTGCGGCTGGACCTGATTGCCGTCGTCGGCGAACCGCAGCGCCACGGGCAGGATCCGGCCCGTGCGCTATTCGTCAACGCGTGGGAGCGCCTGACGCCTGTCCTGCATGAAATGGCAGAGCAGCAGGCAGACTACGACAGCGCCGCACGCTATCTGACTTTCATCGGCGCAGGCGACATGCTGCGGGCGCTGGACGCGCTTGGTCCTTCCGTGGGCATCGCGGTTTCCAGCGACGGTCTGCGCCGGCTGGCCCGCATTCTGATTCCCGACGAGGCAGGCGATCCCCTGCAGCGCAGTGATGCGGTCGATCCGGAATTGCGCCGGTCCCTGGGCTTCGGCGAGCCGTTGCCGCCGCCGGAAAGCACGGCGGAGACTGCCTGGCTGGACTGGCTCGTGAAGCCGGCGCTGGCCGCCGGCGGCCTCAACGCGGGAATGGTGAAGAAACTCAACAACTGGGTCCCCAAGATAAAAGAAATGGACGTCTATCTGCCCATGGTCAGAGACGTGCTGAACCATGTGGTCAAAGAACAGCTCCGCGCCAAGGAACTGGACCCGGCGTTCCACCAGGTATTTCGGCAACTGGTGTTGACCGCTGCCTGGCAGGAAAGCTGCTGGCGGCAGTTCGTGGCGGAGAAAAACAAGCGCGTGCCGTTGCAGTCGGGCACCGGCGACATCGGCATGATGCAGATCAATCCCAAAATCTGGCGAGGTTTTTATGATCTGCACGGCCTGAAGTGGGACATCGTCTACAACACGCGCGCGGGTGCCGATATCCTGCAGCATCACATGATCAATTACGCCATCGGCAATCGCGAACACAAGACCACCGGCAAGTTAGACAACCTGGCGCGTTCCGCCTATGCGGCGTACAACGGCGGCCCTCGCCAATACAACCGTTACCGCCGCGGGGACGCCAATGCTCATGGCAAAAAGGCCGACACGCTGTTCTACGAAAAATTTCGCGTGATCAAGAGCGGCCAGGAGCTGAAGGTGAAGTCGTGTTTCAGGTGATGTTGGGCTAGTGCTGGGGCTCGGGTTGACGTCACCCGCATGCCCATGATCTTGACGGATGGTTGTGCCCCAGACAGCATGCACCAATTATTACCGAGGTGAACCGATGAGATTGGTCAGACTGACCGCCATGTTGCTGTTGGCATCGGCCCTGGTGGCCCTACACGGCTGTTACAGCCTGGCCAAGGGCGTCACGCAGGGCGTCATTGCCGCGCAGGAAGAAAAGGAAGCAGATCCGGGCATCTGTTTGATCCAGGGGCCGGCCTTTGGTGGCATCGCTGCCGAGTTTCAGGACGATATCAGCCAGCAGGACTCAAACGCGGTGCTGATGGTGCACGGAATCGGCGTCCACACGCCGGGCTACTCCGGTCGTTTTCAGCGGCGGCTGGCGACCGCCCTGGAACTGGATGTGCTGTATGAGCCGCCAAAACAGTTTCGGGTACTGCCATCTCCACAGGGGGTGGTGCTGGGCGTGGCAGGAGAGCCGCTGGCAACCCTGCGGGTGAGCCGCTGGACCAATACTGATGAAACTCGTGAACTGTTGTTCTATGAGTTGACGTGGTCTGCGATTAGCGAGCCATTGAAAAGAACCCTGGACTACGACACCTCTACCGACTTTTCGCAGTTCCGGTCCGGGCTCAATCAGAGTCTGAAGCAATTCTTCAATACCCGGGTCTCAGACTCGCTCATTTATACGGGATCACAACAAAAAAATATTGTCCACGCAGTGAGCCAGAGCATGTGCTGGGTCTATACCAACACGTGGGAGAGCCTGCCCAGTGGTGCTGACCAGGAATGTGACTCGGCGAACCTGGAATCACTCCGGCGGTTTACTGCCAATCTGGAGACGCTCGACATCGCAATCGTTACCCACAGTCTCGGCAGCCGCATTGTGATTGATGCGCTTCAGTACATTGCGGCCCGGGCGCAGACCCTGCAGACGTCGGATACAGAATTCATGACCCAGCTCCTGCAATCGCAGAGCGTGCCCGTTTACATGTTGGCGAACCAGCTGCCGCTGCTGCAATTGGGTTTTTCCGTGCCGGAGGTCACCGGGATGGTCGATGAATACTGCAAGCCGACGGGTAATTTATACGCCGAGCGTCTGTTCAGTGAGATCGAGGTGATAGCTTTTAGTGATCCAAACGATTTGCTGAGCTACGCGATCCCCCAGAATTTCGCGGCGCAGTATCTCGATTCCCGGATTTGTCCGGTCATCGTCAATGTACTGGTGAACGTCGCCCAGCCGGTCGGCGTGCCGGTGCTTGGTTCCGTGGTGAATCCGATGACGGCACATCTCGATTATGAGACGGACCAGAGAGTTATCGACATCATTGCGCGGGGTGTACGGCGCGGCGACGCTGCCAACAGTGTGCCGGAGGGCTGCATCTGGACGGAGACACGTGAAACCAAGGTGGCAAGGAAAAACGTCAACTAGGTTTTGAGGGCAGGGAATTGCTACGGGGGCCTGTTTAGGCTGGTGGCAGCTCCGGTCCGGGATTCTATTTTCCCCTTCCGGTTTTGTAGTCAGTCGGTGAAAGATTGCCGGGGCGCAGCGGCGCCTGTTCACCATGCAGATTCGCCGGAGCCGCATTTGCGGCAGGTCCAGTCCCGCTGGGTAGTATTCGCCATGTATAGAGTCAGTTGTGGGTTGGTCAGGCGGCGATGAAGAAACTGTTAGTAGGAATCGTGGGTGTGCTGGCGCTGGCCACCGCAGGCATGGCGGCCTGGTACTGGGGCTATCTCCCGAAACAGCAGCCGGTGAAAGACTGGGCGGTCGAGGCAACGCCCGAGCTGATCGAACGCGGCCGTTATCTCACTATTAATGTGTTGCAGTGCGTGGACTGCCACTCCGAGCGCGACTGGACTCTCTACGGCGGGCCCCCGGTGGAGCCCATCGGCGCAGGCCGGAAGTGCATGGACAGGAACTCGGAGCCGCGGGGTGTGAACGTCGGTGAAACCACGTTCCCGGGCATCATGTGCATCCGCAATATCACCCAGGACGTGGAAACCGGCATCGGCGGGTGGACCAACGGTGAGATTGTGCGCGCGGTGAGGGAGGGCGTCGATCTCGACGGCAATGGCTTGTTCCCCATCATGCCGTATTTCATTTACCGGCATCTCGCCGACGAAGACATGCGGGCGGTGCTGGCTTATCTGCGAACGATGCCCGCCGTAGCGTCCATCCGGCCGGAGAAAGAAATCGACTTCCCGATGAGCACTTTGGTGCAACTGTGGCCGGAACCCGTCACGCAGGCAATCGTTGCGCCGCCACCGTCCGACGTGGTCGCCTACGGCGAATACCTGTCGCGCATCGCCCGCTGCGAGTTCTGCCACACGCCGCGCGATCCGCGCTCCTTCGACTACGACCCGGCGCGGCACCTGGCCGGCGGCATGCCCTTCTTCCTGAACGGCAAAACGCTGTGGGCGATGAACCTGACCCCGCACGAGACCGGGCTGGGCGGCTGGACGAAAGAGCA
>CAMYJV010000088.1 GCA_947258805.1 uncultured Gammaproteobacteria bacterium
CCGGTCCACCTTGGTCGGGCGCAGTTCCGCGTCGAGCATCATGGCTGGTGCCATGGAGTTGCCGCCCGACTCGGAGTTCCGCGATCCAATCAGTGTCAGCAGTTCGCCGTCGGCGCCCGCCTGGGCGATGCCGTACATCGGGTTGTGCGGGTTGTTGCCGGTGTCATTCTCTGACCGTGCCGGAATCACCGCGCCTTCCACGTTGGCCGCGGTGCCCGGGTCCATGCTCATCTGCATGCCGCGCAGGAACGCGCTGTCGCTGTGGAAAAACAGGCCCAGGCTATTGTCCGTGTGGTCGCCGTTACTCGTCAGCGTGGGCGTTGCCTCTGGCGTTCCGGGTACCATGTCGCCCGGCAGGCCCATCCGGGAATAGCCCTGGGTGGTCAGCAGGTCGAGCTGGCCGTCCTGCCGGCCCACCAGTGCATTCGAGCCGGCC
The DNA here is from genome assembly GCA_947258805.1 of uncultured Gammaproteobacteria bacterium. The sequence continues at coordinate 437 of CAMYJV010000088.1, forward strand.
ATGTTGGCGCCGCCGGCAAGGTCGATGCAGATGAACGGCAGCGGGTTGTTCACGCCCGTCTTGATCAGCGGGCAGGTACCGGCATTGATAATGTCCTGCAGCTCCTGCGACAGCCGGCTGTGATTCGCCGCCATGGCTGCCCGCGGGTTGGCGAACAGGCTCATGACGCTGCCCGTGGCAACGGTTGCCGCACCGCTCATGAAGCCCTGCTGGATCATCTGCCGCCGGGTAACCGGCCGCGGATGGTCCGGGTGCCGCTGCGGCTCAAAGTAGTTGCGTGTTTTGCGCCTGGCCATAATCGTGCCTTCCGTTTCAGTTGCGCCCGAGGGCGCTGATTCTGTACCGTCTGCTTTGCGTTTCTATGCGGTTTCGTATCGCGGCTAAAGCCGCTCCTACTGGACCAGCACCACGCCGCTCGCCAGCACCGAGGCACAGGCGGCCTTGGTGATATCGCGCGTGCGTTGCCCTGAGTTGGCCGGCGGCCCGCCCGGCGGCGGCGTGCCGGCAATCAGTATGTCGATCAGATCGCTGACTTCACTTTCCACCGACAGGAAGTCCGGTTGGCTGCCGTCAAGAGCGACGCCCACCATGTTGGTGATCAGCGGCGTGATGATCAGGCTCCGGTCCACGAAGGCCGCACTCGGCCCCTGGTTGAAGTTAAAGCCACTGAAGTAAGCTGGCCGCCGCGTGTCGTCTTCCACCAGCACGTTGCAGTACGCGATGGCGAGCTGCGCGATGCCGATTTCCTGGGCCGACGAGAAGGTATCCGCCTCGGCGACTGCCGGCAGCGACTGGCGAATCAAGTTGTAGGTGGTTGCGACAGCTGTCGTGGGCACCGTGGTCACCGCAGCCATCGACGCGTTGATCTCGTCAAACGTCCGCAGACCGACGTCCGGCTGTGTGCCGGCCAGCGCCACCGGCGGTGCCGTTGGCGGCAAGGCCTGGACGACCGGGCCGAACGCCGTGCCGAGCTGCTCGAAGGTCAGGAAGAACTCGTCGCTGCCGGAACCGTTGGCCAGCGGAATGATGGTGCCGATGTTCGACAGCGGCTGGCCGAGAGGGTCGGTCAGCGTCGTGTCAAGATTCGCATAGGCCTGGCCCACATTCGCTTCGCTGCCGTTCACACCGATGCGCATGCCCACCAACGGGATGTTCGCCGTAGTGGCCGTCGCATCCAGGCTGAGGAACACCGCGTCGGTGAACAGGTAGCTGTAGCTGTCGAACTGGCTCACCTCGAACAGGATGTAGGCCTGGTTCACGTCCACGCCGGGGACATCGCTGATATAGAAGAGCAGGAAGAACTTCTCACCCACCCCGACTTCGAGGTTCTGGTTGATCTGTTCCGGCGTCATTGTCCGGTTGTGGATGGCCACCAACCGAATCACACCCTCCCAGGATCGGTCACCCGACGCTTCGTTGCCGAGAATGAAGGAAAAGTTGTCGTCCCAGTCGCCCAGGGTGCCGCCCGGGACCGGGTCTGCGTCGTCCGTGAACACGCCGTTCACGTAAATCTGCCGGCCATTGATCGGGTCGTAGTTCAAGACTACGTGCTGCAGGGTGGCCTGCAGGTCTTCGTCCGCAGCAGAGGTGCTCAGGGCTGGATCGCCGTTCGCATTGGTCTCGCTGCTGCGGTTGTAGGCGTCATAGCTGTACATGGTCTGGCCCAGCGTCATGTTGCGCTGGTCCACGCCGGCGGAGTAGCTGACGATCCGGGTGTCTTCCTGCACGACGTTGGCCGGGGCAACCCAGGCCTCGATGGCATACTCGCCCGTCGCCGTAATCAGGTCGTACAGCTTGCGACTGGTGAACGGTGAGGCCTGCGCCTGACCGCCCTTGATGTTGATGCCCCAGCCGCCGACGAATTCGATATCTGGCGTCAGGCTGAGATCCATCGCCGGAGGCACGCCGCTGGTGTCGCGGGCGTTGTTCTTGAACTCCCACAGTGCGATCTGGTTCGCTTCGTAGCGGTTACCGCCGGAAGCCACCACGCCGTCGTCGAGCAAATTCAGTGCCGCGCTGATCACAAGTTCGTCGTTGATGTCGCTGAGCGGCACTTGGTCAGCAAAACCTTGGATGGCCGCCAGCATTTCCGCAGCGTTATCCGCGCAGACGTCCCAGCAGTTGTGGAACTCATCGCGCAGGCGCACCACGAACTGTGAATCGGGCGGGCTGTTCAGGTCGATCTTCGGCTTCGCCGCCTCGTAGGACACGTTGATGTCCGACTCGGCGAAGAACGGCGACTGCGGGGTAGAGGCCGAGTTCGTGTGACAGCCTGAGCAGTACGTAGTCACCAGGTCGTGCACGGGTACGAAATCAGCCGGCACGGGTGGTGGGAAGTTCTTTGTCTGGCCCGGCGCCTTGATTTCTGGTGCCTGCAGCGTGATCTGGCGACCACCGCCTGCACCGTTACCACCGGCCCAGTTCGCGATCCAGGTCTCCATGATGTCGGCGCAGGCCTGTCCGCTGGCCGCGTCAGAGCCGAGCCAGCAGTTGTGCGCGCCACTCTGGATCTTGGTCACCAGCCGGGAAAGCTGCGGGGCAGCGAGGTCTACCCGCGGGTTTGCCTCCGCATAGGCCAGATTCACGTCGTCATCGCGGCCGAACTGCGGAGCCTGCCCGCCGCTTTGCGAATGGCAGTCGCCACAACTGGCAGTACCGCCGGAACGCAGGTGCGTCCACAGCTCCACCATGAAGGCCTGCACGTCGGCCGTGGCCGGGGTGGGGCCGTTATACGTGGCACCGCCGCCGGGCAGTTGGGTCTGCGGCAGCGAGGTCGTTTCCGCACCGCCGCCGCAACCGGCGATCAGTGCAGCGCCTGCCAGCACTGTTGCCAGCGTCCGGGCTTTCTGTATGAAGTGGTTGCGCAACATGGCTCAGTCCCCCTTGCAGTACACGGCCGCTTCAGCGACAACCTGCTTGATCCGATAGCCGTTCCGGAAGGACAGGGTCATGGTGTCAATTTGCGAGACATCCGTGCCGTCGGCGGGATCACGCAGGCAGACGGCCTTGAATACCTTCTTGACCTGGCAGCGGGCGAAGGCTTCGGAGTTGGCGAGCTCGCGCCCGAGGGAGGCCGCACCGGTTCCGCTGCCGCCCGGCGAGGTCGGGCCAAAGTCCCAGCCGATCCAGCGGTTCTGGCCTTCGCGCCAGTAGTTGTCCCAGTTGTCGTTCGGCGTGACGTAGCCGAACTTGAAGGTGGTGTCGTTGTTGAAATACTTCGGTCGCACCGTACCCGGCGTATAAATCATCCGGCCGGCCGCGTCGTCGTAGTCGTGATAGGCAAAGGCCTGGGCCATTGGATCCATGCCGGTGTGGCAACCGATACAGCCGTTCATGAAGACGCGGCTGTCGCCACCCGGGCTGCGCGACACGTCCTGGCGAATACGGTCCGGCGAGAGCGAGGTGTCCTGCACCTCTTCCATGTCGTGGCACAGGTGGTTCAGCATCGTGAAGCGAAACATGGCCCGGTTGGTGCCGGCGATGAAGAAAGCCTGCGCGGCGGCCCGTGTAGTCAGCAGGCCGGCCACACCTTCTGGCGGCATGCTGTTGAGACCGGTCTGGCTCGCAACTGTCAGCACGCTCTGCTGGCCGAGGTCGAGGCCACTGGCCTCCAGGTCTTCGTAGTGCGCATTGCTGCTCGGTGAGTAGGGCGTCAGGCCGAGCCCGGCGCCGCCAACGTACAACACATCAGCGGCGAGAATTTCATTGAACGGCAATGTTTCGTCGCGCACCACGCCGATGAATGTCGCGACGTAGTCGTTCAGCGGTGCGAACAGGTCCTGGTCACGATTGGTCCACGGTGTCGCGAGATTCTTCAGCGTGACGCCATAGAAGTTACCGTTCTTCATGGCCTCGTAGGCGGCATCTTCGTACGCCTGTTGCGTGCGTCCGCCGTCGACGATGAGGGCTTCCATGTCGTCCAGTACTTGCGTAGTGGGCGGCACGCCGGCAATGCGATCGTGTATGCGCTTTGCCTGTTCACGGTCGCCTGCAAGGGCAGGAGCAGTGACAAACAACGCACAAAGAACCGCAACTGCGAGTTCTTGCGAAGAACGAAGAACGCGTTTGTTCCCCGCTGGTAACTTGTTTTGAAACCAGTTTGTCATTACGTAAAGTTCTCGCGCTTGCGGCGCATTGCGCGCGGTGGATCACGTTATCTCCCGAGTACGGATATCGTTCTGTGATCGCATTAACAGTCTAAAGTTTTGTCGTTGTATTACGTTACGTGCAGGGCGTAATTGCACCTCAAACAGGTTCAAACTCAGCGGCGTTACGGTTTCACTCTTCGGGGTTCCGATGAATATTTTTACGCGAGAAGCGTGTAGCCAATTGCAGGCCACACTAGTAAGGACCGCGATGCCCTTCGCTTTGCTGTGTCTAACAGCCTGCGGTGGTGGCGGCGGTGACGTGAGTATTGCGGGTGGTCAGGGTCCTGACCCGGTGCTCGTCGAAATACCCATTGCTTACGTGAAGCGTCCGCTTCCCGTCGACGATCAGGGCATGCTGATGACCGACGACGTGACGGATCTGTTGACCTTCGACGAAACTACGGTGGGTGCCGAGCTTTATGTTCTCGACCGGGCTTCGCCGTCGGCGCAGGAAATCGTCGTAACGGCGAATGAGACGCAGGGCTTGGGCGATGTGCGTGATGTCAGCGCGTCCTTCGACGGTCAGCGCTTCCTGTTCGCGATGCGCGGGCCGTTCGACCCGAACCTCGACGAAGACGAACAGCCGACCTGGAACATCTGGGAATACGATGTACCCGGTCAGACGCTCCGGCGGATCATCGCCTCCGGCATCCTCTCGGAAAACGGCCACGACCTGGCGCCGGCTTACCTGCCGGACGGCCGGATCATTTTCGCTTCCACTCGCCAGCGCGCGTCATTCGCCGTGCTGCAGGAGGAGCTGAAGCCACCTTTCCAGCACCTTGAAGAAGGCCGCGACGAATACGCCTTCGTGCTGCACGTGATGGACGCCGATGGCAACAACATTAAGCAGGTGTCCTTCAATCAGAGTCACGACCTGTTTCCGACCGTGCTGGATAGCGGCCAGGTGGCTTTCAGCCGCTGGGACAACGCTGGCAACAACGACTCCATACACCTGTACCGCATGAACCCGGACGGTTCGGCACTGGAGTTGCTGTACGGCGCGGAGAGCCACGACACCGGCACCAATGGCGCCACAGTGGAATTCGTGGAAGCGAAGGAAATGCCCGACAACCAGTTGCTGAATATTCTGCGGCCTCGGGTTACCGAGTCTTTCGGTGGTGACCTGGTGATCATCGATGCCCCGAACTTCGCCGAAAATATGCAGCCGACGGCCGTGAATGTCGGCCTGCTCGCCGGGCCCGCCCAGGCGCCTGCTGTCATCAACGACGTCTACACTGACGGCACGATTTCACCGGGTGGCAGCTTCTCCAGCGCGGTACCGTTGCGCGACGGCAGCGATCGCCTGCTGGTGAGCTGGAGCCAGTGCCGACTCATGCAGGGCCAGCAGATCGTGCCCTGCACGCCCAACGGCCTGGCCGACCCGAATGCGGTGGCGGCGCCACCCCTGTACGGCCTGTGGGTCTACGACCGGGCCGACGATACCCAGCTGCCGGTGGCACCGCCGGAAGAGGGGATGATGTATACGGACATCGCGGCGGGCGAGCCGCGAACGCCGCCGCCGGTGATTCCGGACCTGGAGTTCAGCGGCGCGGATCCGACGCTGCTGGCCGAGCGTACCGGCATCATCAACATTCGCAGCGTCTATGACATGGACGGCGTCGATACCGCCGTGCCCGACATCCCGACCCTTGCGAACCCGGTAGACACACCGGTGGACAACCGGCCCATTCGCTTCCTGCGGGTGGTAAAGGCCGTGAGCATCCCGGACGAAGACCTCGTCGACCTGGATAACACTGCCTTCGGTCGCTCCACGGCAAACGGCATGCGCGAAATCATCGGCTACGTGCCGGTGGACCCCGACGGCTCCGTGCAGGTGAAAGTGCCCGCCAACGTGGCCCTGCAGATCAGTCCGCTGGACGCTCGTGGCCGGCGCGTTGGCCCGCGGCACAATGCCTGGTTGCAGGTGCGCCCGGGCGAAGTGCTCACCTGTGACGGCTGTCACGTGCCGGGCACCGGGGTGTCCCACGGCCGCTCCGGCTCTTTCGATCCCGCCTATGAAGGATCCCGGGATCCCGGTCAGCCCTTCCCGAATACCCTGCAGCCCACCTACGCGGAGTTGAACGAAACGATGGCCGAGGGCCGGGCGCGACAGAGTTGTGCCACGGACTGCGCGTCCATTACGCCGTCCCTCGACGTCGAGTTCACCGACATCTGGACCGATCCCGGGCAGGCCACGCCGGGTGCGGACATCTCTTACCGGTACGCCGACCTCGACCTGACGGTTCCGGTTCCGGCCACACCGACCTGCCAGACGACCTGGTCGCCGATCTGTCGCGTCGTGATCAATTACGTGGACAACATTCATCCCGTCTGGAGCGTGCCGCGGCTGGCTGCCGATGGCGTGACGGATGCGACCTGCACGACGTGTCACCGCCGCGTGAACGACGCGGGGGCACCGATGGTGCCCGCCGGACAGCTCGACCTTAGCGACGGGCTGGACCCGGTGGTCACCGAGCACCTGATCTCCTACCGCGAGTTGCTGTTCGGCGATAACGCGCAGGAAGAGAACATGGGCATCCTGCAGGACATACTTGTCGATGGCCCGATCGATCCGATCACCGGCCTGCCAATCCCGATACCCGTTCCGGTCGCCCCGTCGATGAGCGTGGCGGGCGCCAACGCGTCGGCCCAGTTCTTCAACCGCTTCGATAGCGAGCCGACCCACATGGGCCTGCTGAGCGATGCGGAACTGCGTCTCATTTCGGAATGGCTAGATATTGGTGGCCAATACTTCAATAACCCCTTCGACGTGCCGATAAACTGATAGATGCGCCTGATCGTCGTCATTGTTGTTGTCTTCGGCCTCGTGGCCGCTTCCCCCGCCGTTGCGCGGGACAAGCGGCATTACGAGGTCGTGGTAACCGATGCCTACGTGGATATGCACACCGGGCCCGGCGGCGGCTATCCCAAGTTCCACGTGGTGGAGCGGGGCGACCAGGTAGAGGTGCTGAAGCGGCGCACGGACTGGTTTAAGGTTCGCACCGCGCAGGGTGTCAAGGGTTGGGTCGACGCGCGGGCCATGTCGCGCACCGTGCAGCCAGACGGACGGCCGGCCAAGATCGAGAACCCGGATCTGCGGGACTTCATCGACCGGCGCCGGGAAGCCGGCCTGCAGGTGGGCGACTTCGACGGGGCGGACATGATCTCCGGCTACCTGTCGTGGCTGTTCACGCCGAACCTGAGCTTCGAGATCTGGGGCTCCCGCATCACCGGCGACTTCTCCAACGGCTGGATGGCCAACGGCAACATCGTGCACACGGCTTTCCCCGACTGGCGTATCCAGCCTTACGCCACGCTGGGCGCCGGGGTGATTCGCATCGATCCCAAATCCACCCTGGTGGGGTCCGAAGACCGGACCGACCAGATCGCACACGCAGGCGTGGGCCTGCGCGCGCACGTCAGCCGGCGGTTCCTGCTCCGCGCGGAATACAAGAGTTACGTGGTCTTCACCAGCAGGGATGACAACGAGGAAGTGTCGCAATGGAGCGCAGGATTTTCGTTCTTCTTTTAAAGCGTGGCTGCCTGCTGGCGCTGTTGGCCCTGCTGGCTGCGTGCGGGCGGGACAATCTCGTGGCGGACAACAGTGCCGACGCGAAGGTGCCGGTGATCAACCCGGAAGTAGATCGGCGCGACATCGACGAACCCAAGATCAGTTCGCAGGACTTCGAGCTCGGCCCGTATGTCGGTTACATGAGCGTGGAGGACTTCGGCTCGAACGTAGTCTACGGTGCGCGCCTGAATTACCACATTACCGAGCACTTCTTCGCCCAGGCCAACTATGGCCAGACCGACACCGACGAGACCAGCTTCGAGACGCTGAGCGGTGGCGCCAGCCTGTTGTCGGATGATGACCGGACCTTCCGCTACTACAACGCGCTGCTGGGCATCAACCTGTTGCCGGGCGAGTCGTTCATCGGTCGTTCATGGGCTTTCAACAGCGCGCTCTACCTGGTGGGCGGTGTCGGCAACGTGGACTTCGGTGGTGACGACTACTTCGCTGTGACTCTCGGTGCGGGCTACCGGATCCTGCCGGTGGACTTCATTTCCCTCAATTTCGACGTGCGGGACCACATGTTCGACTCGGACATCCTGGGTGACAGCAAGGTCACGCACAATATCGAGTTCCTGTTTGGAATGAACTTCTTTTTCTGAGCGTCAGGAAGACGCTGGCCACCCACAAGGAGTAGTGATGAACAAATTTCACTCCACATCGCGCCGTGTCGCCATGTTGGCACTGGCATCGGTTTTGATGCTGCCCGTGCAGGCAGAAGACCTTGCAGGCCCGGCGCCCAATTTCACGCTCACCTCGCGCGACGGCCAGACCGTGTCGCTGAGCGAGCTGAAAGGGCAGGTGGTGATGATCAACTTCTGGGCCACCTGGTGCGGCCCGTGCCGCCAGGAAATGCCGCTGCTCGAGCAGCTGTACTCGCGTTACGAGAGCCTGGGCTTCACGCTGTTGGGCGTGAACGTCGAGGAGAACAGCAAGCTCGCCGACGTGTTCCTGGAAGAGACGCCCGTGACCTTCCCGATCCTGTTCGACCCGGAGAACGGGGTCAGCAAGCTGTACGACGTGTCGGCCATGCCCAGCACGGTGCTGGTCGACCGCTCCGGCAACGTGCGTTTCCTGCACCACGGTTACCAGCCGGGTTACGAGAACGAGTACCAGAACCAGATTCGGACGCTGGTGCGGGAGAGGGGCTGAATATGGGTGTCGCTCTAAGTTCTAAGTGTGGGAGGGTGGACCGGTGAAGCGTCCGGCATTGAGATTAGCCTTTGGGATGGCGGTCCTAGTGAGCCTGTCGGCTTGCGGTATAGAGCCTTGGGTCAAGCCATACGAGCGTGATCGCCTGGCCGATCCGATCATGAACCTGAATCGCGACCCGGTGTCCAGCGCCTACATTAACCACGTGCACGAAGCGCGTGAGGGTGCCCGGGGTGCGTCCGGCAGCGCCGGGGGTGGCTGTGGCTGCAACTAGCCATACGGTGCGCGCCGGCCTTGCCGGATGGTGCCTGCTCCTTGCGGGTACCTCGGCCCTGGCCGGCGTATTGCCGGAAGACCGGGCCGATGCGCTGTACCACTACTACGATGGTGGCGACGTGCAGATCGACGGCCCGTCACTGTTGATGCGCAAGTCCGTGGGCCAGAGCTTTTCGTTCTTCGGCAACTACTACGAAGATGCGATCACCAGTGCATCCATCGACGTGGTGACCACGGCGAGCCCGTACGACGAAACCCGCACCGAGTACTCCCTGGGCTTTGACTACCTGCGTGGCGATACCACCATGAGTTTTGCCTACGGGAACAGCGACGAAGATGACTACCAGGCAGAGACCTTCAACATTGGCATTGCCCAGGACATCTTCGGCGGCATGACCACGGTGAGCCTGGGCTACGGCAAGGGCTCGGATACTGTGATGAGCAATGCGGATCCGGACTTTGAAGAAGACATGGACCGGCAGGCCTACCGCGTCGGCGTGTCGCAGGTCGTCACGCGCAATATGCTGGCAAGTGTGAACTACGAAGTGGTCACGGACGAAGGCTTCCTGAATAACCCCTATCGCTCGGTGCGCTACCTGGATGCCGGTGGAGGCGGTTTCAGCTATCAGCCGGAGCGCTATCCGAATACCCGCACGAGCAACGCGGTGGGCGTGCGCAGCCGGTACTTCCTGCCTTATCGTGCGGCGCTGTCCGGGGGTTACCGATTCTTCACGGACGACTGGGGAATCGATGCGCATACCGGCGATGTCGGCTATACCCATCCCGTCGGTGCATTCAACTTCGAAATCGGTTATCGCTACTACACGCAGTCATCTGCAGACTTCTATAGCGACCTGTTCCCGTACGTGGACGCCCAGAACTTCCTTACGACTTCATCGAAGGCGGCTGGTCCTTCCTTGAGAAGGGCTCACTCAACGTGTTCTACGACCACGTCTGGTTCACGTACGAAGACTTCAGGGACCTGCGCGACACCACCGGCGTGATACCCGGCGAGGAGCCAACGTACGAGTTCGAAGCGGACATTCTGCAGCTCTTCGTGTCGTTCTGGTTCTAATTGAAGTCGGGGACAGTTGAGCTGTTTCCGCCATGGTGAAGAGCTAGCCGCGTTTCGAATCGTCGGAAACAGGTCAACTGTTTGCTGAATGCTATACTCCGCGCCCGCGTTTAACTGGGCGCCAATCCAATGTCCGATGCACCCGCAGGGCTCAGCTCCCTGCAGTTTTCCCTGCTGACAGTTTGCGGCGCGCTGGCGCTGTTGCTGGTGGCGGCCAACGTCGGCCTGTCGCTGAATAACCGGCTGGCCCAGGAAGAGGTCAACACGCGCCAGCAGTACATCAACCAGGGCGTGCAGGTCAGCCGGCTGAACAGCCAGATCGCCGAGGCGCTCGCGACCCTGTCGGCGCAGACGGGTGACGAAGCCATCCGTGGCCTGCTGGCCGCCAACGGGATCACCTTCGCGGCGGAAGACGAGGCCGCGCCGGGACCGGAGTCCGGGCAATGACCGCAGAAAATGGCACTGCCGCACGTTCGCCGTTTGTTCCGTTGCTGCTGCTGGCATTGAGTGTGCTGGCCATGGCGGGTTTTCAGACCTGGCAGCTGTTCCAGCAGCAGGCGAACCTGGAAACGCTGCGCGTGAACCAGGATGTCGCGGTGGAAGAATCGCAGCGTGTCCGCGACCAGCTGCGGTCCCTGACCCAGGGCACGGCCGACCTGGCGGCGGCGGGGAATCCCAACGCGCAGCGCATGGTGGATGAGCTGGCCCGTCAGGGTGTCACGGTGACAGGGAGCGAAGAGCCTCCGTCGACTCCGTGACGGGCTCCACTGCCTGCGCGTAGAGCGGCGGCAGCGGGCAGTCGAGCACCGCACAGACGGTGCGCAGCAGTTCACTCTCCGCCACGCTGAGCCAGCCATCGTGCATGGCCGTCACACCCAGGGCTTCGACAATGCGGCGCCGGTCCAGCGGTCTGAGTGGCAGCAGCTGATCCAGTGCCTGGTCAACGCGCTCCTGCCAGCCGGCTTCGCCCGGGCGAACGGGCAATTCTTCCGGCAGGTCAGCCGCCAGCGCAGGGCTCAACCGGGCCAGCCCCGCGGCCCACGCGGCGCGAGCGTGGGCTGCGTTGTCGTGGCCAAACACGGCCAACGCGGCAAACAGCACGCGCAGGGCCTCGCGCTGTTTGTCGGCGTGCAGTTTGCGTCGGCCCCGACTGACTGCGCTGCCCGGCCGCCGGGTGCGCTCGATGGCCTCGCCGAGCACCCGGGCGAGGGCGTACTCAAACAGTTCAACGCGGCCGTCCAGGTGGGCCAGGTGCTGAACCAGCGTGCGCAGGTATTGCAGTTGTCCGTCCGGTCGATTGCGCAGGGCGGGAAAAGCCAGGTCGAGCAACGGCAAGCGGTAGGCGGAGCCTGATCGGGCCACCTCTTCGTAAAGCTGTTCCACCGCCCCGGTGCGGTTGGCGCCCAACTGGCTGTGCAAGTAAGCCAGCTGGTCGCGCCGAGGCAGTGCGTCCGGGTGCAGGACCAGGGCCAGCACCAGCAGGAACGCAGATTCATTGGAATGTGCTGATTCGTAGAGTCGTGGTGGTACGTGCCGGTGCAGTGCGTGGGCCGCTGCCAGCTGCGGCGGGCCCGGGTTGCCCGCCAGCTGGGCCAGCGCGGCCGGCGCCAGTTCAAAGCTGCCGATGCTTTCCGGGGGCATCGCGCGGGTTGAACCCGCCGGGGCGGCGCTGGCAGCCTCGGCACGCTGTGCCTGCCAGGATTTGTCCAGCCGCTGTATGCGCTCGTTCAGCGGCGGATGCGTGGCAAACAGCGCTGCCAGTCGCTCACCCGATGCGAACAGCATGTGGCTGACTTCCTCGGCCTCGGTGCGCTGCAGGTAAGAGTGATCACTCAGCCCGAGAATTTTTTTCAGCGCGCCCGCAATGCCGCCGGGCTGCCGTGTGAACTGCACCGCTGACGCGTCGGCCAGGAATTCCCGTTGCCGCGACAGGGCCGCCTTGATCAGCCGCGCGAACATCACACCGACGTAACCGATAATCGTGAGGCCCAGGGCCACGGCGCCCGCGATCGCCACGCCGTTGCCTTTCCCCCGTCGGCCGCCGAAGCGGACATTGCGCAGAATGCTGCGACCGACCAGGCCGATCACCATGATGCCGAACAGCGGGCCCATCAGCCGGATGTTCAGCCGCATGTCGCCGTTCAGAATGTGGCTGAACTCGTGGCCGATGACGCCCTGCAGTTCGTCCCGGCTTAACTGGTCGAGCGTGCCGCGCGTGACGGCCACCGCTGCGTCTTCCGGCCGGTAGCCGGCAGCAAAGGCGTTGATGCCCCCCTCCTGTTCCAGCACGTAGACCTCCGGCACCGGCACGCCGCTCGCAATGGCCATTTCTTCCACCACGTTGCGCAAGCGCCGCCGCAACGGATCCTGGGTGTCCGGCGGCACCGGGGTGCCGCCGAGCTCGCGGGCAATGCGGGCGCCGCCTTCGCGCAGCGTCAGGATCCGGTACAGGCTCGCGATGGCAATGGCCACCAGCGTGCCGGCAGCAATACTCAACAGCACGGGTGCCCGCAGCGCGAGCCATTCGGGGTCGGCCCGCACGGGCGATGCCTCGGCCCACAACAGCACGGCACCGAAGACAGCGGTGACCGCCAGCGCGACGGCCAGCGTGGCAACAACATAGACCGCGATCAGTACGCGCGTACGTTGCCGCGAGCGCTCCTGCGCCTCGAAGAAGTCCACGGCAGCTCCGGACTAGAAGCTGACCGACGGCGCGGCGCGGCTCTCTTCGCTTTCGATTTCCAGGAACTCGCCCGGGAGGAAGTTGAACCAGCCCGCGATCAGGTTATTTGGAAAAGTCTGGACGGCGTTGTTGTAGCCCAGCACCGAATCGTTGAACGCCTGGCGGGCAAAAGACACTTTGTTCTCGGTGGTGGCGAGTTCTTCCTGGAAGCGCAGCATGTTTTCGCTGGCCTTCAGGTCCGGGTAGTTCTCTGCCAGCGCGAACAGCCTCCCGAGCGTGCCGCCCAGGGTGGCTTCCGCGGCTCCCAGCGCCTTGATGGCTTCGGCATTCGACGGGTCGGCCGCCGCCGCCTGCAGGCCGGTCACCGCCGCATTGCGAGCCTGGACCACGGCCTCCAGCGTCTCACGTTCGTGCTTCATGTAGCCCTTCACCGACTCCACGAGGTTGGGGATGAGGTCGTGGCGCCGCTGCAACTGCACGTTGATCTGCGCGAAGCCGTTTTTCACCCGGTTACGCAGCGAGACCAGCTTGTTGTAGATGCCGATGACGACGAAAACGAGTACGGCGATGATAATCAGCAGAATGGTGCCTGTGCCCATGCGAATCTCCCCGGTAGCGTGCGACAATCCGCGTCGAGCATACCTGTTCTGCCGAAGGCAGACCATGAAAGACGTGCCGAAGGCAGACCATGAAAGACATGCCGAAGGCAGACCATGAAAGACACGCCGAAGGCAGACCATGAACCATGCGCCGAAAACAGACCATGAACCATGATTGCTAGAACCCTGCTGTTGTCTCTTGCGTGCGTGCCGGTCGCACAAGCGGCCTGGCACGGTGACGTGCAGGACAAGATGGGCACCCGGGTTGAAGTGCAGCTTTGGCACGACAACGCAGATGCCGCCGCGGAACTGCTGGGCGAGGCCATGGCTGAGTTCGACCGGATAGAAGCCGCGATGAGCACTTACCGGGAGACGTCCGAGATTTCCCTGGTGAACCGTGATGCAGCGGCGCGGGCGGTACCGGTCACCGCGGAGCTGTATGCCTTGACCGAGCTGTCGCTGAACCTGTCGGCTGCCACGGGCGGTGCCTTCGACATTACCTACGACAGCGTCGGCCAGCTCTACGACTATCGCGAGCGGCAGCGGCCCGCTGCTGAGCAAATCGATGCTCGCCTGGAGGCCATCGACTATCGTTTTGTAACGCTCAACGCGGAAGACCAGAGCATTAGTTTTAGACAAGACGGCGTGCGCATTAATCTCGGCGGCATCGCGAAAGGTTACGCGGTGGAATCGGTGATCACGCTGTTGCGCGAGTCGGGTGTGGAGTACGCAATGGCCAGCGCCGGCGGCGACACGCGGCTGCTCGGCGACCGGCAGGGCAAACCCTGGATCGTCGGCATACGGGATCCCGACGACGAGACCGGCCTGGTGACGCGCCTCGGGCTGGTAGATGAAGCCGTATCCACCTCCGGTGACTACGAACGCTTCTTCATCGAAGACGGCGTGCGTTACCACCACATCCTGGACCCGGGTACCGGCCGCTCAGCCGGCGGCGTCCGCAGCGCGACGGTAGTCGGTCCCGATGCGACGATGACCGACGCCCTGTCCACCAGTGTCTTCGTGCTGGGCCCGGAGAAGGGTCTCGACCTGATCGAAACACTGGACGGTTACGAAGCCATCGTGGTAGACACCGACCGCGGCGTACGTTTCTCCACCGGCCTCGCTCCCCAAT
>CAMYJV010000089.1 GCA_947258805.1 uncultured Gammaproteobacteria bacterium
ATATGCCATCAAAGTGCCGAGCAGTGCGGGTGACACCACCTGGGCCAACATGTACCTGGCCTACGAACTGCTGTCACCCACCATGCGGAACTTCGTCGACGGACTGACGGCCATTCACGACCTGGTGGAAACCATGGGTCCCGGAATCCTGAAGCAGTACGGCCCGGAGCGCTGGCAGTCGTTCCGTGACCGCACACCGCCGGTGGAACACCCGGTAGTGCGCACGCACCCGGAAACCGGCCGCAAGTCGCTGTTCGTAAACCGCCTGATGACCTCCAGCATCAAAGACATGACGCCGGCCGAGAGTGACGCACTGCTGGAGTTCCTGTTCCGTCATTGCGACCAGGAAGAACTGAAGTGCCGTTTCCACTGGGAAAATCACTCTCTCGCGTTCTGGGACAATCGCTGCACCATCCACCGAGGCATTGCCGACTTCTACAAGGAGCGGCGGATCATGCATCGCGTGGCGATTACCGACGATGACAGGCCGCATTGAGCTTCACACCTGACCCTGCCGGGCTGAAACTCGGTCCTTTCTGGATCCGGCCTGGCCTGACCCGTGGCAACGTCGCCGCGGTAATTTTCGCGTCGTTCCTGGCCATCTCGATGACGGTCTACCTGGCCCTGATTCAGCCCTACGTGCTGAACGAGATCGTGAAGATTCCCGAGGCGCGGCAGGGCGCCGTCACCGGCTCACTGGTGGCGATGTCGGAAGCCCTGGCCGTGCTGCTGCTGGGTTTTATCGGTGCCTGGGCCGACCGAGTGGGACGGCGACCGGTGTTCTGCACGGGTTTCTTGTTGCTGGCCATGGGTTACCTGCTGTACCCACTCGCGAGTTCCGAAAGTGAGCTGTACCTGTTTCGCGCCGTGTTCGCGGTTGGCCTGGCCATGGTTCCGGTGATGCTCAGCATCACTGTGCAGGACACGCCGCAGGAAGTTTCTCGCGGTAAATGGGTAGCCATTAACAATATCTGCCAGGGCATCGGCATTCTGCTGATTGCCACCTTCCTGCTGGGCCGCGCGCCCGCCTGGTTCCAGGCCGCCGGCATGGATCCGGCCACGGCGGGCCGGCTGTCGCTGTGGAGCGCGGCCGGCTTTTGCCTGGTGGCTGCAGCCGTGCTGTGGCGTGGTCTGCCCCGCCACACCCACGGTACGCAACGCAAGGTGAAGGTGCTGCCGCAATTCTTGCAGGGCCTGCGCGAGGGCATGGGCAATCCGCGCCTCGCCGTGGCCTTCGGCGCCGCTTTCATCAGCCGCGGCGACCTGGTGGTGGTGGGCAACTTCCTGACACTGTGGGTCACCCAGTTCGGGATCGAGCGCGGACTCGACACCGCCGCAGCCAGCGGCCGCGCCTTCATGCTGTTCGGCATCGTGCAGATATCCGCGCTGTTGTGGGCGGGCATCATGGGTGTACTCGCCGATCGCATGAATCGCATGACGTCGCTGTGCGTTGCCCTGGTGCTGGCTACTGCCGGTTACAGCCTGATGGGCCAGGTGGACGATCCCCTGGCACGCAGCACGATTCCGGTCGCGGTGCTGCTGGGCATGGGTGAGATCAGCATGATCGTTGCCGGTGGCGCCCTGCTCGGGCAGGAGGCGCGGGCCAGCCTGCGCGGTACCATAGTCGGCGTGTTCAACCTGTCCGGGGCACTGGGTATCGTGATCGTGAGCTATATTGGCGGCCTCGTCTTCGATGCCTATGGCCGGTCCGTGCCCTTCGCCATGATGGGGGTGCTGAACGGGGTGCTGCTGCTGGCGGCACTCGCAGTGCGGATGCGTGCCGGTGAGGCCACACCGGTCGCAGCGACTCCGGACTAGAATTGCGTGGACGACCGCAAGATTGTCAACACAGGCAGACCGAACCGTAGGAGCGGCTTCAGCCGCGATTCCTGGCCATGCTGGCGACCGTTTTGAAGAATCGCGGCTGAAGCCGCTCCTACGGGAGATCTAAGACTGACACAGGGCAAGATCGATGGAAAATAAAGCTCTCGGTGACAGCGGGCTGGAAGTCACTTCCGTCGGCATCGGCTGCATGATGTTCGGCCTGATGTGCGACCAGGACCAGACCACGGCCATTGTCGATGCGGCCATCGACGAAGGTATTAATTTCTTCGACACCGCCGACATCTACGGCGGCCCGCACGGCAAGTCCGAAGCGCTGCTGGGCAAGGCCCTGGGCCCGCGGCGGAGTGACGTGATCATCGGTACGAAGTTCGGCGCCGGCGGCCGCGGGGCGGCAGAAGGCGGCGGCTCACGCGCCTACATCATGAAGGGTGTCGAGACGAGTCTCGAACTGCTGGGCACCGACTACATCGACCTGTACCAGCATCACTTCCCGGACGCGGGCACACCAGTGGACGAAACCCTGCGGGCGCTGGAGGAGCTGATCCAGCAGGGTAAGGTGCGCCATATCGGCTGTTCGAACTACACCGGGGCGATGCTCGACGAAGCCGGCCAGATTGCCGCCGCGAACAACTCGCACCACTACGTGACCGCGCAAAACCGCTACAGCCTGCTGACGCGTGACATCGAGCAGGACCTGGTGCCGGTTGCAGAACGGCGCGACGTAGGCATCCTGCCGTATTTCCCGCTGGAAAGCGGGCTATTAACCGGCAAGTACCGCAAGGGCCAGCCGTTGCCGGAGGGCAGCCGTTTCGCCAAGTGGGGCGGCGGCGGCGCGTTCGCCTCAGAACAGGGTTACGAAGTCGTCGAAGCGCTGGCTGATTACGGCGACAGCATCGGGCACAGCGTGCTGGACCTCGCCGTTGGCTGGCTGGCTGCCCTGCCCTGCGTGTCGAGCGTGATTGCCGGCGTCACGAAACCGGAGCAGGTAATCAGCAACGTGGCTGCGGCGAGTTGGCAACCCACCGCGGACCAGCTGGCTGAAATCGAAAGAATCGCGGCTGAAGCCGCTCCCACCTGAGAAGCTGGCGCTGGCGGGTGTCACCAGAAGCGCGGCTAAAGCTGCTCCTACACCATCAAATGAAGCCTTCGCCGCAAATGACTTTGTGGGAGCGGCTTTAGCCGCGACAGAACAATCCTGTTCGGCGCTGGAGGCTGCGGTGACCGGCGATCAGAACCCGCCAATGCGGTACTGAAATTCCATACCGAAGTTGCGGCCGCGCTGCGGGCTCAGGGACCACAATTCACCCGAGTTGGCGTTTGCGCCCACCGTGCGCGAGAAATCCACGAAGTTGAGCGCACCCCAGGGCGTGTCGTCATCCAGCAGGTTATTCACGTAGCCGGTCAGGGTCCAGTTCTGGTTGCCGACCCCCAGCCGCATGTTGACCAGCTTGCGCCGATCCAGCTTGTTGAAATTGGCCGCCTGGGCCCACTGGTCTGACTCGAATATATAGTCCACGCGGAAAGTGCTGTCGAGACCGTTGCTGAGCGGCTTGGTGACCACCGCGCCCAGGATCAGGCTTTCTTTCGGGGCACCGGGCACCGTATTGCCATCCAGGTCGCCATCGCCGGTGGTGCGCTCCAGGAAGCTGTCGTTGCCCTTCTGAAACTCACCGTGCTGATAGCCGTAGTTGGCGATCAGGAACAGGGAATCCGTCACCACGAAGCTGGTCTCTATCTCTACCCCGTAGATTTCCGTCTCACCGGCGTTTTCCCGAATGGTCGTCGACAGCGGCGACCCGCTGATGGTGTCCTCGATGGTGGTGACGACAAAGATGGCCTGGTTGGTCCAGTCGATGTAGAACCCGGCCAGGTTGGCCGTCAGCCGGCGATCGAGCCAGCTGCTCTTCATGCCGATTTCGTAAGTCCAATTTTCTTCTTCGGAAACCACGGCGTCACCGTCCTGAACGGCCTTCCAGGTTGCGGTGTCTTTGACGTCGTAGCGAAAAAATTCGCCGTTGAAGTCCGTGGGCTTGGTGCCCTTCGCCGCGAGGCCATAGACCATCAGGTCGTCGGTGGCCGTGTAGCGAAGCGTGTAGCGCGGCGTGAAGTTGTCGGTTTGTTCCTGTTCCCGCGTCAGATTACCGCCGCGCACCTGTTTTGTGTCCTGTGACCAGCGCCCTTCCAGCGCGAAGGTCAGCCGCTCGGTGATGTCGTAGTCGAGACTGCCGAACAGAGCCTGGTTCTCGGTGCGCTGGCGCGTCTTGGTGGGAAAACCGGCGGTCACCAGGTTACCCTGGTTGTCGAAGGTTTCCAGTGTCACGCTCGGACCGACGAAACTCCGCACCTTGTTGTTGCGTTCGAAAAAATAGTAGTAGGCGCCCAGGCTCCAGCGCAGGCGGCCTTCCCCCGGTGACAATAGTTTCAACTCATAGGAGTAGTCGTGCTGGTGGGCGCTCTGGTCGAAACTGAACAGGCCCGACAGCGCGCGGTACTCCGTGTGGTCGAGGTCGTAGGTCTGCTTGAAGTCGTCCTTGTTGTAGGCACCCCGTGCCTGCACCTCCCAGTCCCCGAAAGCCTGGGTCAGATCCGCCAGGAAGCGAGTTGTATCTCGTTGCAGACCCGGATCTGCCGGCTGTGCGTAGCGCTGTTCGGCGGTGGCGGCTGAATTGAACACCGCGCTGCCCTGCATGCCCGCCTTGAAGTCGGGAATGTTCACGCGGTCTTCCCAACCGTCGGGATCGAAGGTGCCGCAAAAGGCGCCGCCGGAATCGGGGTTCTCCGGACCTGGCAGATTGCAATTCAGGATATCCGTGCCCACCGGTGCCACCAGTGACGAGAAGTGGTCGTCGTCCGCTTCCGTGTAACCCAGTTTAAGGTTCAGCACCGTCTGGTCCGCTGGCGTCCAGCTCAGCTTGAATAAGAAATCCTTGGTGTCTTCTCCGCCCATCCGGCTGCGATCGCCGCGAGTGGGCGCATTATCAAAGGCGACGTCACAGAAAAATGCCGGTGGACACGGCGCGTTGGTCGCCGTGTTGGGCTGCAGCTTGTTGCGCCACTCACCATCCCACTGTTCCCAGGTGCCGGACACCAGGAAGCTCAACGTATCCTCGATCAATGGCCCACTGACCCAGCCGCCCAGCTTGTAGTCGGAATCTTCGCCGGCCTTGGTGTTGACCTGAGCTTCCCACTCGTTGCTCGGCTGCTTCGTCACGTAGCTGATGGCGCCGGCAAATGTCGCCCGGCCGAACTGGGCGGACTGCGGGCCGCGCAAAACTTCTACTCGTTCAACAACGTCGGTGATAGCAGATGAGATACTGCTGGCTACGAAAACGCCGTCTACGAAATAAGACGCATTGGGCTCGCCGCGGGTGGGCGACGCCGACATGCCGCGAATCGTCGGCCGGTCGAGGGTCCGACCCACCTGCTTTTTCGTATTGAAGTTCGGCGTGAACAGCGCGACTTCATAGTTATTGGTGATGCCGCGCGACTGGAGTTGTTCGGTCGTCAGCGCACTGATGGAGATGGGCACTTCCTGCAGGCTTTCCTCGCGCTTGCGCGCCGTGACAATAATGTCCTCCATCGCTTGTTGCGCAGCAACGGGCGCAGCGACGGCCAGCGCGACAAGAAGACTCGGCAGCGCAATGCGCAGACCCGCGGCATGGATCATTCTGGTTTTCCTCCCCCCAAAGCCAAGCGGGTCCACCCCCATGGACCGCGCCCCCGGCTCCCACCGCTCGACAGCCGTGCTATTGAAGCAGTCAAGTGAATCTGTATCCACTTGCCCCGACTGTCAACTGCCAGCCGCCCGACGCGCCGACCTGGGTGATCCTTACGTGCCCCGATCCTTGCTGCCAAGCTCCGGCTGGAGCAACAGGCCCGTCATCGCGTCCCGGAACAACTCCGCCCAGTCCGGGCGGTCTGCATATACCCGCAGCAGCGGCACCGCAGTGCGCGCAATCACGCGAAAGCTCAGTTCGGCGTCGCCGTTCCGCAGGCGGCCGGCAGTCCCGGCCCGTATCAGCAGCCCGCGCAGGCTGGCGGTGAACGCTTCGTGGCCGTCCCGCAAATAGGCGAAAACGGACTTGTCGATGCCGGCGATCAGGCTCAGGGCCCCTTCCCCGGTGGCCCACAGGTCTGTGTAAACGCGGATGATGCCCGGCACGATCTCGGCGGGCGGTGCGCTATGCAGGGCTTGGAATCCGGCGATGCCGCCTTCCAGTACCGGCGACAGAATCGCCCCCAGCAGCTCGTGCTTGTTGGCGAATATGCCGTAGAAGCTCGCACGCGAGATGCCGGCCTCGGCAATGATGTCCTCAACGCTGACGGCCGCTGTGCCTTTCGCAGCAAACAGCCGGGTACCCGCGCGCACCAGTTCCTCACGCATGCGCTGGCGGCGCTGCGCGACTTTTTGGCTACGTATCGGCGGCCCGCCCCGCGGCTGGGTGACCCTGGCTTCCATGCCGAAATCATACAAGATTGTCTATTTTCATACACTGCTGTATAAAATCGGCCTTAACAGCCGGACCAGGGGCGCGCGGATGACAACAACGGCGACAGGAAAAAGCCCCGCGGCGGGCGGCTCCAGGCTCTGGCGCCCGCCTATTGTCGGCATCATCACCACCATCATCATGCTCTTCGCCATTGGCCTGGGGCACGCGGCCATGCGCACCGTCGAGGAAACGCTGGGCCGCGACAACACCTACATTGCGGCCATCGGCCTCGGCTTCCTTGGCATCGTGGCGCTGTGGTACGGCGTGAAGTCGCGCAACGAGAACTTCGCCACGTGGGTGGGCTTCGGCGCCGGCCTGCTGATCTGGATGGCCTGGGTCGAGTTTTTCTACATGTATTACGGCCGCAAGAACTTCGGCCTGATGCCGCGCATGGAAAACGGCGAGGTCACCACCGAACCCGAATACCTGATCATGGCCGCGACCATCGGCGTGCTGTTCACGATGCTCGCCTGTTACATCTTCGACAAGGACACGCGCTGCAACATGTTCGTGTGGATCCAGGAAAAGCTCGCACTGCGCGACGGGCTCGGACCACGGACCAAGACCGCGCGCGACCGCAACTACGCGCTGATCACGTTCATGGAGACCTTCTACGTCACCTGGTTCATGTATGCGTGGAACCTGCTCGCCTTCGACCCCGCGTTCGTCGGCTTCGGTGAATCGGCCTTCGTCGCCGAAGCCGCGACGGTGTTCGTGTCGATTACCTGGGGCGGCTTCTGCTTCAGCCGGCTGATCAAGTATCGGCGCACATCGTCGGCCCTGCGCTACGCGATACCCACTGCCAACATCCTGTGGATCAGCGTCGAAATGGCGTCCCGCTGGGGCATCCTCAAGGAGATCTGGCTGTATCCGCGGCAATACGTGTTCGAGCTGGGCTGGTTCCTGCTGGCTTTTGCCGTGATGTCGGTGATGATCTACCGGGCGCCGAAAAAGCCCTCGGAGGTCGGCGAATGGTAGTTCACCCAATGCGCCGTATGCCGTCGCGACCCGGGAGTTTTGCGTTATGCGTCGCGGCCATGATGCTGGTCATGAGCAATTGGTCGGTGGCCGCAGAACTCACCCTCCGCCCGGGCATGACCGGCGTGGCAGATCTCGGTGCGATTCGCTGTGCGACCTTTAACCAGATGCATCCCGCCGGACCAACGGGCATGGAACAGGCGGTGCTGACATGGGCGCAAGGATACTTCTACGGGCTGTCAGGCCAAACGATGGACGAAATCCTGGCGGCGCTGCCTGCTTCCGGCAAGGCGTGGAACTTCGATACGCTCACCGGGCACATCGTGGCCTTCTGCGCTGCACAGCCCGATGCCGGTATTCCCGATGCCGTCGCCAATCTGTGGGCGCAGCTCAAGCCTGCTGCCGATAACTGACCCCGCCACGGTCGCCGTCTCGAACAAGGAATCGCGGCTGAAGCCGCTCCTACCGAAGACCTGAATCCTGGTAGGAGCGGCTTTCGCCGCGATACTCATTTTCTGCAGGTTCATCCCGCATCGTTGGCACGAAGCGCCTGGTCGACACGCGCCAGCCCTGCACGATCAGCATGACTGCCGCGGCGCCCATCGCGGCCAGCAAGACATAGCTGTTGTATCCCGGCAGCGGCCCGGCGACTGTGAACTTCATGGCCCACCAGCCGACCAGGATCCAGGCCAGCGTTGGAAAGAACGAACAAAACCCTGCGGCAATGGCCAGGCCGCAGGATACAAGTATCCCTGCGGGAATCAGCAGGGCCAGGACCGAACGTTCAACGGCGGGGTCATAGGTGAAAACAGCGATCAGGACCGTCAGGAACAGCACCAGCAGCCCGGGAATCGCCGGCTGGGGCCGACAATTGGCAACGATGCTTTCAACGAGGCCCCGGGGTGCGCGCGTGGCTGGCCCATCAGCGATACCTTCGCTTCCCTGCGCCCCGGGCCCATTCACGTCCGCCATGGAATCCTCCGTTATCGCTGACTATCAGTGCCGAGAGTGCGACACTGCAACTATGCCAGTGCCACTCGCAACGCGAAGCCTGCTCACCCGGTGAAGTGTGAGTGGAAATTCTGGTTGTGTGCAAGCCGTGGAGAGCACGATGACTGAACTGCGCATCCGGCGAGGCAGTGCCTGGTCGACGGAGACAATCGAGCAATTCCTCAGTGAGACCGTAATTCCGATTCGCCTGGCTGCGGCGGATGCCGGTGGTTCGCCCACCGTCATGTCGCTTTGGTACCTGTATAGCGACCGGAGCCTGTGGTGCGCGACACAGCAGGATGCCCGGCTGGTTGCGATGCTACGCGAACACGACGAGGTGGGTTTCGAGATCGCCGGCGACACGCCACCCTATCACGGCGTGCGCGGACAGGGCCGGGCGGAACTGTCAACGGAACAGGGTCCAGCGATGCTGGAAGAATTGATCGACCGTTATCTCGGCCGGCGCGACTCCGGTCTCGCCCGCTGGCTGCTCGCCCGGCGCGACGACGAGATCGCAATTCGAATCCGGCCCACGTGGCTCACTTCCTGGGATTACCGAGAACGCATGCAGGACGCCGTTGCCGCCAGCTAGGCAACCGGCACTACCCGCTCACGCGGAACCTTAATGAGCTGTTTGTTCTGCGGACCGAAACCCGCTGGGGTTTTGTTCCCGTGCGGTTCCGTGCTCTGATCCTTGGCTCCGCAGTTGGCACGGACAGCATTCATGGCAGAGCACGAGACTGCAGCGAAGCACAGCGCGGCAACCTGGCCGAAACCGGCAGTGGCCTGGTTCGGCGTGGGTGTACTCGTGCTGGCATTCATCTTCTCCATCGCCGACCGGATCATCATCAGCCTGCTCGTAGACCCCATCAAGGCCGACCTGGACCTGACGGATACCGAGATGGGCTTCATGATGGGCATTGCTTTTGCCATCTTCTACGCACTGATGGGGCTGCCGATCGGCCGCCTGGCTGACAAGTACAGCCGGCGGCTGATTATCGGCACGGGCATTTTCCTGTGGAGCATCATGACCGCGGTGTGCGGCCTGGCCCAGACCTTCTGGCAGCTGTTCCTGGCGCGGGTGGGCGTTGGTGTGGGTGAAGCCACGCTGTCGCCCGCCGCGTATTCCATGATCGGTGACTACTTCCCGAAAGATAAGCTGGGACGGGCCCTGGGTGTTTACCAGTCCGGCGCCTTTTTCGGCGTCGGCCTCGCCTTTATTTTTGGCGGGCTGGCAATTCAGTTCGCCAAGGGCGCCGACGAAATCGTGCTGCCGCTGCTCGGTACCTTAAAGCCCTGGCAGCTCGCGTTCATGATCGTGGGACTGCCCGGCGTGCTGGTGGCAGCCATGATGTTCCTGGTCAAGGAGCCGGCGCGGCAGGGGATCACGTCGGCGGCCGAGAATGAAATCAGCCTGGGCCAGACCTTCCGCTTCGCGTTCCGGCGCTGGCGCGTATTCATTGCGCACTACACGGGCTTTGCGCTGCTCGCACTGCCGATGACCACGCTTGCTACCTGGATACCCGCGTACTTCGGGCGGGTATTCGGCATGGCCCCCCCTGAAACCGGCTTGAAGCTCGGGCTGATCGTGTTGATCTGCTCGCCCATCGGTGTCATTGGCGGCGGCTGGTTCTCGGATATCCTGTTCCGGCGTGGCTACCAGGACGCGCCGCTGCGCGTCGCCATCATGGCTGCCGTTTTAATGGTGCCCGTCAGCCTGATCGCAACCCGGATGCCGGATCCGGTGCTGGCCCTGGCACTGATGTGCCCCTTTGCATTCGGCGCGAGCATCTCCATGGGGCTGGCTCCGGCCGCCCTGCAACTCGTCACACCGAACCGGCTGCGCGCACAGATAGGTGCCGCATGGATGCTGTTCCTGAACCTGATTACCGCCAGCATCGGCCCGTGGGCCGTGGGCTGGATCAGCGACGCTTACTTTGGCGACCCGCTGCGCATCGGCGATTCCATTACGATCGTCAACGTGGCGTCCGTCGCAGTGGGCGGGCTTATATTGTGGGCCACGCTGAAGCCGTTCCGGGAGGCCGTGGAGCAGCAGCACGTCCTCTAGGCGCGGCTTCGACACCATTGACCTGGTGGGAGCGACCGCAACTCCATTGACCTGGTGGAAGCGACCGCAACTC
>CAMYJV010000090.1 GCA_947258805.1 uncultured Gammaproteobacteria bacterium
GCTCGACGTGCTGGTGGTGCTGAAATAGAACATGGCCACGGCCACGCCGTTTGGCGAGTTGGTGATCAGTGTCTGGATGTCGGGATCGTTGAACGCATTCACGTAACCCTGTCGCTGCTGGTCGTACTCGATCGCGTCCACGCTGCCGGAAATATCGACCACCAGCCCGAGCTCGGTGGTAACAGGCACCGCGTGGGCCGGACTCATTAACAGGGCAAACCCCAGAGCCGCCATAGAAGTGACAGCACGTCTCTTAGACTTACGCATGGCCAGAATCCCCTCTGTTCTTGTTCGTATTTCGATCGGCCAAAAAAAAGACGCGCCGCGCTTTCGCGCGGTGCGTCATCGAGTTAACAGTTTAGGCGCCTTATGTGTTCAGGGCAAGGCAGTTACGCCCCCCGTGCCCCTGCCCCTGGCTCGGGTACAGGATATCTAAGCTATTGTTTTTTATTTTATTTTTAAGTCAACCAGCGACCTAAAAATTATGTCAAATGGCGTCCAGTCGGATCAACCAACCATTCCGGTCCAACATAAAGCGCAATTTCTCCTGCCCCAGCGACTCACCCTCGCCGTCCGTGATACGAAACGCGAGTTCCCAGGGCGCCTCGTCACCGCATTTCGGCGACCAGCCAAAGCTGAGGCGATTGAGCACTTCCGCGTCGGGGTACCAGGCACCACAAAAGGCGGGTGAAGGCGGCACCTCTGCGTCGACGGGCAACAGGCGACGGCCCGGCGGCTCAACCGTCATCACCAAGGCCGGCAGTGAACTGCCGTCGGGAATGGCAAAATCGACCGCGTAATTCGGCCTCTGCAAACGGTAACGCATGGGCATCGCGCCGGCGAAATACAGTCCCGGCAGTTCAGGCCTCTGGTCGGCCGACTGCTCTAGCGCGGGTGAGTCATACAAGCGAATGTACCGGTAGGGTTCAACGTAGGGACTGCAACTGCTGAGAGCAGCTGTAACGATCAACAACAAGGCCCGTTACTGCCACCCACCAGGCCCGTCGTATCGTAGTAGGTGCTACCACCCGTCGCTCGAATCAGGCCAATCGTATAGCTGTTCGAGTTGTAGCCGTCTGCAAAATCGGGGAAGAGATCGTAGTCGGCACAATTGCAGTAAGCAGAAGCGCCTGAACGCAAATTCTGGAAGTACTCCTGAGCTGTGATCCCGGGAGGCGGCTGCACTTCAGCGAGCACCGCGTTGTTCGCAGGTACATCCGTGGGCCTGATTCCGTTCACGTAACTGCCGACACCGCCTGCCAGGACCTGAAAGCCTTCCACGCTCCAGCCCTCGGGCCCTGCGCTGATCCAGAACACGCCGTACTCGTCGCGATACTCAATTGCCGTGTGCAATGGCCCTATATCCCTGACCGGGTGCCCCACCAGGTAGATCTGGCCCGGCTGGCGTATCCGGCCCTGATCGGCGGCGGGCTGAACCATGTCACCCACTCGGTTCGCGACTTCGCCGACCGGGTCCGGCACAGGACCGGCGCCGTCCCGGCCCGACTGCGTTGCTCCCGCGGCATGATGCACGCCGCGCAGGCCGAACTGCACACGAAGGTTGATCAGCGATGCCGTCGATTCCCGTTCCACTGACTCTGCGCCGGCCAGGGACACAGCTAGCCCCCGTGGACGATCCAGGCCCGTTGCCGCGGCGTAGCCCGGCCCAACACTGGTCGTTACCGGCGACCGGCCCTGCCCCGCCTGGCTGCGATAACCCGACACGGAAAGCGACAGGGACAGAGTGCCGGACTCCCAGGTGCCCCAGCCCAGCAGGCCACCGATGCCGCCGCCGACAACAAATGTCGGTGCACCAAAAAACAGGCGTTCGCCAAAGTCCCGGAACCAGTCGCCAATAGACAGACCATTCGGATCAACAAAAGTCGCCGGGCGGTTCAGCGCATAGGCGTAACGATTCAGGCCTTGCGGCGACAGTGGAAACTGCGTGACCGGGTCGGGCGACAGAAAACGCCCCGTCACCGCATCGAGTACGCGACCACCCAGGTGCACCAGCCCGCTCGCAGCCAGGTGTTCGTGACCGGTGAAGCCGGGCCGCCCTTCCTCATCCTGAAGGTATGCGGGCACCGCAGCCGGGTCTCCAGCGGCGGCGGCCTGCTGATCGTAGGGCTTACCCCAGGCGCGGTAAGCAATTGCCTGCCAGCCCCGGGCGTCCTCTAAGCCAACCACCGAACCCAGTGCACCCCGATAGAGATAGGCGCGGTCCCGCTGACCTGTCGCCGACTGGCTAACGATGGCCACGAGCTCTCCCGCAGCCCGGACCCGGTGCCGGACCACCGGCACACCGCCACTTGCGAAGGCGACTGTGAAATCCGGCCCGGCCCGCAACACGCGCCGAGACGACCCCGGTTCAGTGCGCGACTGGCGAGATATCCGGCCGGCGTGGTCGTAATCAATCTGCGTTCGCCGGTTGCCACGGCGCAACGCAGCCAGCTGATTGGAGGGCGTCCATTCGAAGGTGTCACCCCCGCGGGCCACGACATTGCCGTTGCCGTCGTAGGCGTAGTCTCGCTGCACGCCGAGACCCTCGTCCTGCACCTGCACGATTGCCTGCGGGCGCTGCGGATCGTAGCTGAAGTTCAGCCCGGAACGGATGGCCTTGAGGAGGTTGCCGGCGGCATCGTACTGATAGGCGTCCTGGTGAATGACGTCAGCATCGCGCTCCTGCTGGGTCTCGGCCAGTCGTCCCAGCGAGTCGTAGTCGAACTGCTCCTCCGTGCCGTGGACGGCATCTTCCAACAAATCCAGGTCGCCGTTACCGGACCACTGAAAGAACTGGCGCTGCAGCCAGGTCCCACTGCGGCGCGCCGAGATGCCCGCAAGCCGGCCGCTGGCGAGGTCGCGCTCCCGGCGCACGGTGACGGTGTCCCCGGCCAGTGAGAACTCTGAATATGCGCCGTTCACATCGGCAGCCAGGGACCGCCAGTGAATCAACCCGTCGGAGTCGTCAACTTGCTTGAGGTGGCCGCGCCCGTCATAGGCATAGCGAACGGAATAGCGTTCGTTTCCGGGCGACCCATCATCAGCATCCAGGGCAGCCGATGGATACGTCAGTTCGGCCAGGCGGCCCTGATCGTCATAGGCGCGCGTGAACCAGAAAAGGTAAGCCTGCCCGTCATCCTGCAGCCGATGAATTTCCTGATCCGGCTGCCCGAATGCGTCGTACTGCCAACCCGTTGCCGGCCCGGCAGCGTCCGGACCGTTGCCGAGTGGGTAAGGCCCGACGGCGTTGGCGAGGCGCCCGACACTCGCGCCCGCCGCCGTGTCGTATTGCCATTCTGTCACGAGCTGCTCCGGATCGCTGCGATCCTGGTAGTTGTAGCGCTGGGTGCGCCGGACCAGGCGCGACAGCTCGTCATATTCGTAGTGAGACAATTGTTGCTCGGCATCGATTTCCCAGGCGATTTCGCCCAGGCCGTTGCGAATGTAGGCACGTTGTCCCAGGTGGGGATCGCGGACGGAAATGAGCCGACCCAGGCTGTCATAGTTCAATGTCGTCACGGTGCCATCCGGGCCGCTGACTTCCGCCAGGTTGCCTTCTGCAGACCACTGGTAAAGCGCGGTTGCGGTCACGCCGGTGCCGGCTTCCGTCACCCGCACGGTGCGATCCATCACGTCATAGGCGGACGTTGTCGTAATCGGCGCAGTGTCGGGCTCCCCGGGGAAGCGCCTCTCGCGCTGCACCGCTACACCGTCGGGCATCGCAATGTCGTAGGTCACGATTTCCTGTCGCCCGAAGGCAGCGGGCCGCGCGGCGGCCCCGGGGGGCTCAGTATTGTTGCAGTCCGCCGAGTTGGTAGGCTGCTGCTCGAAAATGACTCGATTCAGTGCGTCGAACTGACGGTAGCGGTAACAGCGGGAAACCTGGCCATCTGCATAAGGCCGTGAAGTCGCGTACTCGCGGCCGAGGGCGTCGAAGCGCCGGTCGATGTGCACGCGCCCTGTGCCGAAAGCCAGGCGGTGAGCATGCACCGCGCGACCCAGGGCATCGAGTTCCTGCACGTATTCCTGGCCGTCGGCGCGGAGGCTCAGCACACGCGTCACGGCCGACGGCGCCTCGCAGCCTGCAGACGCACACCACTGCAGCAAGCGTTCTTCACGCATCCCGGGGCGGGGCCCGCGGCGGCTGACCAGGCGCCCGAAGTCGTCATAGCGCAGCAGCACCTGCGCGCTCGACGGCTTATTCTCCGTCCCCGGCAGCGTCTGGCTGCTGCGCAAACCGAAGCGCGCATCCCAATCAATATCGATGGAATGCCCCGCGGGATTGGCTTCTCTCGTCACAAACCGCCCGTGGTAGCGAGCTCCGTAGGTCCAGCGCGAGCTTCGGGGCGGCGTCGAGGTCGCGCTGACGGTATCTTCGATGCGGTTGCCGACTGCGTCATAGACGAATGTCTGCGTCACGCGAGCCGACGGCACCGCCGGCTGCGTAACTGCCTGCACGAGTGCGCAACGCGAGTCGTGGCCGTAAGTTTCTTCACGCACCGTGGATACCAGACCGGCCGCGCTGCGCGTGGTCACTGAACGTCTCAGCAAGCCCGGACACCAGGCGTCGATCCGGTTCTCCCAGGTATTGTCGACGGTCAGTCTGTGCACCGCCCCGCCGGCGCCATCATCGGTCTCTACCAGGATGCGGCTCGGGTTACCCCACGGATCGATCGGGTGCTGAGGGGAATCGTAGGTAGTCCTGATGCGTTTCTGTAACCGCGGTCCGACGCCGTCTGCCACGGACAGAGCGTACTGCAAATCGCTAATCTGCCGCACAAAGGGCAGGCGGCTGACGCCGTTCTGGCCCCCGGCCGTAGAGATCTCCGCCAGGATGCTCGAACTTCTGCTGATAACCTGCGCGTCGGGCAATGCTCCAGCGTCGCTGCCAGTCGGGTTGATAAATGCCTGGCAGGCCGGCGCCGTCACATCGACGTCACAAACCTTGGGATAGCTGAAGGTGCCGATGGGCAGGTTGACAGTCGTCATCTCTGCTCCCGCTGCGTTGTCGGGGAGCCGCACGACGGATTCAACGAGCATGCCCTGGAACGGAAAGCGTTGGGCGAAGCGGTTCTCGGTCACGACGCCACGATTCTCATTGCGTGCGATCACGCGCGAGAACCCCAAGAGACCCCGTCCCTGCGCGTGATACTTGGCGCCCTCATATTCGTAGCGCGTCAGCACGGCACTGTCGCCGGAATCTGTTGCATCACCCACTGCTGACTCACGAACGACAAATACGGGAGCCTTGAAGTGTCGATAGGGAAAGCTCACGGTAGCTTCGCCCTGGGCGAACGCGTCAGCGCCCAGGTAGACACCCGGGTCGGTCAACAGACCGTAGCGAATCCGGGTTTGGTTGCCGGTCCCGTCCTCGATCCCCGTCAACAAGCCGCGATGGGGGCCCCGGCCGTGGTAAAGCACATAGCTGCCACCCGGCGCTGGCCAAAGCAGATCAGTCACACCGTCACCCCCCGTGTCCAGCAAGCGCAGCCGGGACAGGTCACCCGCAGCCGGGGCCGGCACACCTGTATCGACCAGTGCAGCCGCGAAGCTGCCCGCAGTCTCGCTGAGCAAGACCTGCAGGTTGGCCTGACCGGGGAGCGCGAGCAGCAGATTGTCGCGACCGTCGTGGTCATAGTCGATCACACGGGCCTTGCTGAGCACATTGGCATTCAGTTCCGCCGTGACCAACGGGCGACCTGCCCAACCGCGTGGAGCCGGGTTCAGCTGCCCCAGTGTGTAATCGGCATCGGAAATCTGTGGCAGCGCCGGCGTTGCGCCCGACCACGCCAGCCTGAATTCCCGACCATCACTTACGTGCAATTCCCACCGCTGACTTTGGCCATGGTGAAACAGCAGGTCCGTCAGACCATCGCCGTTGGCATCAAGCAACTGGGGGGCCTGAATGTAGTCTCCGGCGGGAAAACGGAACACGATGTCCAGACTGTCAGTCGCGTCATCGAGCCACGCATAGACGACCCACTGATATTCCTGGCAGACATAGCCAACATAGGGCGCGCGTTCGCAGTCAGCCACCATCGTGAGCAGATCCGTACGGCCGTCGCCATTGAAGTTCAGCGGCCTGAGCACACTGCCCACCGGGCCTGACGCGCCGCGATCGGCCAGGGTGCCTGGCACCGCACCCCGCACCCGGCGAACGCCAAGGTCGTTACCATCGCTGACAAAAGCCTCTACCCAAGGACCGTGCGCGCTCACCAGGTCATCGAGGCCATCGCCGTTGACATCGGCGCCCACGCCACTCGACCAGAAGCCCCGATCCTGGCTGTGCAGGCTGCTATTGCGAACCTCGAAACCGTCAACGCTGCCGGCGAGCAACTGAATGACCGTCCCGGCATCATCACGGTCGTTTGAGGCTTGCGCGAGATCGGCATGGCCGTCTCCGTTGTAGTCGAGGGCAATGCCGCGATAGCCCACCGGAAACGCTATGTGCCGATCCCAGTCTGTCGCTAACGCCGCACGCGGCATGTTCGGACCGTTCAGCGCATCGGCCCGAACGTTCCATGCCTGCTTCCCGTCATTGAGTGAGAGCAGGTATACGTAGTCAGCGACACCATTGTTGTTGACGTCCATGGTCTGGAGACCCGGCAGACTTTGATCACTAACGCCAGTGACTTCCCCCTGCGCCAGGAAGCCACGCTCGCCCGTCTCAACGCCGAACCGCGTCGCGCCCAGGCAGGCGCCCGACGTGAGCTCGCACTCTGTCAGCTTAACCAGGTGGCTCAGGTTGCTAATGGAACTGTAGGCGTATTCCAGGTGGTAGGCCCGCACGGGAATGTCTGCCGCCGAGCCGTCCGCACCGCGCGCGTAGCTGCGCAACGCAACCATGCGCCAGGGATGGGACAAGCGCCTGCCAGCCCACCAGCCACCACCAGAATCGGCGCGCGCTGAATAGTCAAACTCGAGCCGCCCCAGCTCCTGCCCGTAGGCGTCAAGCCACCGGAACACCCGCGGCCGATAGGCCAGTGTCTCCGCATCCCGATCCCAGTCGTAGTCAATCGCGTTGCCGTAGCGATCTTCGGCCCGGGTAACCAGGTACACCATGGCATTGCCCCCGGCCTCGCCCGCACTGACTCGCCCTTCTGCTCCACCGAGGGTCCAGGTCAGGCCGTCACGGCCTTCGACCAAAAAGCTGCCGGGACCACTCCCTGCCTCGCCGACGGCCCGCACCCGTTGCAGCGACTCGATCTCTGTTCGGTACTCACCCGCTTCGCCAACAGCGATCAGGCGCTGCCCGTCCAGGCAGAAGCGATCGTTATCGTCCAGGTCAACGCCGTCGGCGAAGCCATCCAGCTGCGGGTCGGCGATGGCCGAACAGCGTTCAATCTCTGGCAGCCCACTGAGACGCCACCCAATACCGAGCAGGCCGTTGCCGAGGCTGCTGTCGTACTCGAGCCTCAGTTTCGGCTGCATGCCGCGGACCCCGGGCGGCAACTGCAGCGGAATGCTGTAAGTCGCTACACCCAGGTCGTTTACTGCGAACTGCCCCGGGGTCACGCCGACCGCAGTGCCGGGCAGCGGTGCTTGGGAATTGCTGGCGGGATCCAGTACCGGCACCGGTGATGACAAGACTTGCAGTTCGGCGTCGCCGTCTGCCCGCACGCCCAGGACCGTGATGAGCTGATTAATGCCGCCCCCATCGGGCGGCACTCGATACACCTGGGCCCGGCCATCACCGTTGAAATCGCCGGTCAGGACCATCGCGCTATCGACAGACCAGGACAAACCTTGCTCGCCCGCAGCGAGACGGGCGACTGTCCAGCCGGCGGCACTACTCTTAGGCCCGAAGAAAACGATGTAGGCGTCACCGCCGGCAGTGGGCTGCAACAGCACGTCGTCAAAACGGTCGTTGTTGAAATTGCCTACGTGCAATGTGTATTGGTCCGGTGACCAGTCAGGCACCAGGAAATTACGGCGAGCCCACGTCATCCAGGGCTCTGGCTCAATGCCATCGGCCGGCACGAACCCGCCGTGTACCTGCCCGGCCAGGATGCCAAACTGGCCCGGGGCATAGGGATCGCCCGGCGCGGTGCGCCCTTGTATCAGCAGGTCATCGATGCCATCGCCGGTGAAGTCCCCGGCGTGCACGACCGCATCGGCAAGGGCCCAGTCGAAACCCGCCCAGCGGCTGGGCCAGGATTGGGCCGGCTGGCCCGGGTCATCGAAACCGGTCAGCGTGGTCGAAAACACCACGTGATTCTGATCGGCTGGACTGACCGCCTGCAGGAAGATGTCGTGATAATTGTCCCGATCCAGGTGCGCGGCCAATGCCCGGTGGCGATTTGCAGACCAGTCAACGCCCAGCTGGGGATCCACGAACTGTTGCTGAATCCTGGCTAGCGTCACGGCCATGTGATCGGTGAACAGCAGAAAGTGCGCTCCGCCATCCCGCGACTGCAGAAATACGTCGTCCGGATATATGCAGCTCTGGCCCATATGCCCGGCCGTACACTTGCCTGCACTGAAGCTACCGATAACGGGTGCAGACCGATTGCCGGACCAGTCGATACCCAGGTGATCCGAACGCCAGACCTGCTGGACGCGATTCGGCTGGCCCTCGGCGTCTGCCAGCACGATGCCGCTCTTGCGCCACGGATCACGGGCGATAACCAGGAGATCGTCGCGACGATCACCATTGAAATCACCAACGGCCAACTCGTGAGTCTCGGAACTCCAGTTCATGGCATGGAGCACCGGCACCGGCAGAACCGATGCCAATACGGCCGACAGAACGAGGAACCGGGAATAACGCGCACGAGACATGACCAACCTCCTTGTTTGCATGGCCCGGGCACAGGTCAGCGAAGAGGTTGTTCAAGCTAAAGCGCAGTCGGCGGCATGGCCCGTCGGAAAACGGGCGGATCAGCCCCAGAATTTGCTCAGGGCATCAAAACAACGCGAAGGGAGGAGTTACCGAAAGCGCAGCTGGCGCCTCGCTGGTGCAGATTGATCACCGGGGTCGGCGAGCTATAGACATGTTGACTGGCAAGTCAAAAGGCCCGCCATTGGCTTGACAGTCGTGCACATTTGTGTACATTTGTACATACACACGCTCCAGTGGACTTCGAGTGGGATCCGGCTAAGGCACGTTCCAACCGCTTGAAGCATGCGGTGGATTTCGCTGAGGCTGCGGTAGCAATAGAGGATCCGCATTCTCGGCATATGTCTGACCCAGATGCGAAGGATGAAGCGCGTTTTGTAGCGCTGGGTATGGATGGCCTGGGACGAATTCTGCTGACGGCCTATACGCATCTAAACGATGCAGTCCGCATCATCTCCGCACGCAAGGCGTCGAAACGCGAGCGGATGCAATACGAGGGCTTTCTATGAGAGACGAGTATGATTTTTCGAAATCTGGAGAGCGGCCGTCTACCTTTGTCTCGAAAGGTAAGACGCGAATCACGATTCGTCTCGACGATGAAATTGTCGCCTGGTTCAAGCAACAGGTTGAAGGAGCCGGTGGCGGAAACTATCAGACCTTGATGAATTCGGCGCTCCGGCAGTTCATGAACGAAACCAAAGAGCCGATCGAGGTCGTTTTACGCCGTGTGCTTCGCGAAGAACTGCGTAACGCCAGTTAAAGACGCGATCAAAGTCCCCCCAACGGAATCGCATTGCCGCGCACCGTCAACAACCCGTCGGCGTAGTTAAAGTCCGACTTCAGCACCTGCGCGCTGCGTTCGAGCATGCCCTGCAGCACCAGGCTCTCGATGGTCATTGCGGCCTGGGCCGCGGCGGCCTGGGCGATCTGGTCGGCCGTGAGCCGGGAGTCTGGCGGCAGGTTCTGCGCGAGCTGATCACGCAGTGCGCTGGCCACCAGCTGCGTGGCGATGGCCTCTGACATGGCGACCTCGCCCTTGCCCGACATTGCCGCGAAGGCCAGGGCAGGGTTCGCAGCCAGCTGCTCGAACTCGGTGTTTGTCAACGTATCGGCGTCGAATTCCATGCGCACATCGGCAGCAAAGGGCTGCCCGTTCCACTGCAAGGTGAACGGCGCCAGCTCCATGCTGGGCGAGCCGCGGAGCAGCTCCGTGAACAGCGGCGCCAGCTGTTGTAAGGCGGCCTCGTTGGCCTCCGGCGACCATGTGCCCATGTCTTGCATTTGCTTCGCCAGCTGTTCGTAGGCCAGGGCATCCAAGTTGCTGAAACGCATGCCGAAGCGCAGGTCTGCCACCTCAGCGTCCTGTATGCCCGTCATGCTGTCGATTGAATACTCGGCCGCAAGCGCCAGCCGGTCGCCGGCGGCGTTCAGCTCGCTGGTCGCGTTCAGGCCGACATTCTTCACGACAAGATTCACCGGCCTTTCGCTGCCGGGGGACACAAAACCCATCTCGCGCAGGGTCACGGCAGAATTGCCCAGCCAGACATATTCGCTGAACAGCCAGATATCGACCTGTCCCTGCATGCCGCCCAGCCTGAACGCCTGGCCGGCCTCCCCGATCGCCAGGGATTCGCTGGCAAATGTCATTTGCAGCGAGCGCGCACCCGGCTCAAAGCTGCCGTCGAAGTTCAGGCCGGAGAACTCAAAGCGGTAGTCGCCGTCGGCTTCTGACATGGGTGGCGCGTTGCCGGTGAAATCAACCTTACCGTCGAAGCCCACGAGCGCGTCGGACTGCAGCAGGTAAGGGACATCCATGCGTTGCTGAAAATCCCGCAGCTCGCCGCTGTCCGGAATCCAGGTGGTGCGCACGAACGCAAGCGCCATCTCCGGGCCTGCATTCACAGTCACCGGGCCGTGCTGCACGTCGAAATTGATGTTCAGCTGGCCACTCAGGAAGTCGAGCGTGGCTGCCGCCGCTGCCCGGCCCTCGGCACTACCCGGCTGATCGTCTGCCTGGTCCTGGGCAGACGCCCGCATGTTGGCCAGGTACTCGTCTGTCAGCGCGACGCTGAACGTGCCGGTGCTCTGGTACAGGCCCCGCTGATAATCCGTCAGCTCCATCGTCACCAGGGGGTTGGCGGGCGCATTGTCGAACTCCGCGCGGATCTGGCGCTCGTAGACCATGCCAAGCACCGGCGGCAATGCGGCCACGCCGACCACCAGGATCGCCAGCACCAGGACCAGTCGCTTACCCACGGTTCATTCCCCGTTCCCAAACCCGCATGGCCCGCCCAACCCGGCCGGCAGGCATCGAGTGACTATACCGGGCACCAGGTGGCGATGAATCGACTGACTCTCGTTTCGGCCGGGCCACCGTGGCGGACCCTGATACTCCTGCTGCCAAAGGTCTCAACTCCGGCCGGTGCCAACACAGAACCGAATCTGCGGACCTGCGCAAGAAATGGTTGACGAATCCT
>CAMYJV010000091.1 GCA_947258805.1 uncultured Gammaproteobacteria bacterium
CGCGTCGCCTTCATCGGCGTCGCGGTGCCATTCGTTCTTGGCGTGGGTGTCATGCAGTTGATGCTGCCTGATCTGCCTAACGACAACACGATGTTCGTAGCAGCGACGTTGGTCGCAACCAGCGTCGGCATCACGGCGCGCGTGTTGCAGGAACTAGGCAAGGAACACTCGCGAGAAGGCCGCATCATCCTCGGCGCGGCCGTGATTGACGACATTCTCGGACTGCTGATGCTGGCGGTGATCAGCGGTATCGTGGCATCGGGCGAGGCGAATATCGGCCAGATTCTCTGGCTATTGGCGTTGTCGCTGGTCTTTTTGGGGGGTGCGATCTATCTTGGTCCGCGCGTGCTGCGTTACCTTATCAGGATTCTCGCTCGACTCGACCGTGTCGAGGCAGAGATGTTCACCTCGTTTCTGTTTGTCACCATGCTTGCATGGGTCGCCGACCTGGTTGGGCTGGCTACCATTGTCGGTGCCTTTACGGCGGGCCTGGTGCTGCGGGATTCCTATTTCGAGGATGTATTCGATCCGGAGGACTTCGTGTCGGTCAAGGACTTGATCAGGCCCCTCGAGGTCATCTTCGTGCCGATCTTCTTCGTGTTGATGGGCATCCAGGTCAAGCTGGAGAAACTGTGGGACGTTCAGGTGTTGCTATTGGCGGCGGCTTTGATCGCCGTCGCTATCATCGGGAAGCTGGTCTGCGGCCTGGGCGCGGGCAAGGGTGCGCGCCGGCTCGCGGTCGGCTTCGGTATGATGCCTCGCGGCGAGGTCGGACTGGTCTTTGCGTCGATCGGCAAAGTACTCGGTGTGATTGACGATACCCTGTTCTCGTCGATCGTGGTCATGGTCATCGTCACGACCCTGCTGGCGCCGGGGTTGTTGAAATGGTCACTGAGGCCCCAGGGAAGGGAGGCTCAATAATTCAGTCGGGATTGCCCGCTTGCCGCAGGTCGTAATAGGCCTTTCTATATTTCCTGGAACTCGGCCGGAGTTCAAACGTCTTGCGGAACTGGTCCCAGGCAGAAGCATCATCTCCCAGGTAGCGGTAGGTTTGTCCAAGCGAGTATTCGGCACGCGCGCTGTCTGGATTTTTCGTTGCTCGTGCTAGCCTGATGTCGTGGGCCTGTTGCGCGTATTCCCTGGACTGGGGCGTGTTCCCGAGTTCCCGATAGGCCCTGGCCAATGCTCGAAGGATGGGGGTTCTTTTCGGCTCCGCTTTATTCACGCGCTGGTGTAGATCGACGACGCTGTGCCAGCGCCGATAATTCTCGTAACGGCCGGCAAACTTTTCATAACCGTTCAAGAGCCGGTTTTCGATCGTGGGCGGCTGTTGCGGCGAGTGATAGAACCACCATGTCGTGGATGCCGCGAGCCCGGGAGCCAACGCCAGGCCCACGGCCAGGATCCTGGCAAAACCCCGCGAAGCCCCTTGGTTCCATGGCGGCAGCGTGTGGATGCTCAGCTGATGTCGATGGGCAAACCAGCACTCTGCAGTCATCGCAAACAATGCAACGCCGACGAGAATCGCGGCCACTTCGGCTTCATTGAATTGCAAGGGGGCAGTTTCCAGCCAGGCGGCTGCGACGAAAAAAGGCGCCAGGTACAACGGCGGCGAGGCGAGCCCCCGGGCGTAGAACCATACCGCCGGCTGCCACTGCAGCCTCATCAATACGGGATAAACAAGTCCGTAGGCGAGCAGTGCGATTGCCAGGGCGTAACTGACGACATCCTTGGTGACGGTGCTGTACGGCCCCACCAGCAGGTTGTGCAGGTTTGTCTCGCGTTGGAGCTTGTATTCCCTGAATATCTCCGGAGAGCTCCAGCCGAAGATACGCTGGCCCCAGGAGATTTCCTCCATCACGGTGTAGAACAGTGCAAGGGCGAGTATCCCGAAGAACAGCCGGTGGTTGCTGCCCCGTATTGCGTTCATCAACGCAAAGGCAAAACCGCCGGCGAACAGGAAGACCTGGACCCATTCACCCAGCAGGTCTTCATAGGTGCCCCAGATATAGGCGACCGGGAATTGCCAGGCCATCAGCAGCTACAGGCCGCTGATCGCCAGGAATAACCCGACGGCTGCCGCGGAATGCAGCTGTTTGAGCACTGACCTAAGCCTCAATGTCGACCTTCGGGCGATGTTCGCAAAGCTCTCCTGCAGACGAAAGCTCGCTGGTACGGCGAAGGCAGCCGTTCGTGGTCTGGGCGGCGTATGTTGATGGTCTATAGCCTGGGTTACCAGGCGACGCTTGCCGGTTCTAAGTATTTGTCCTGATTGCACAAGTACGCGGCAGGCCGCGAGCATTCCTGTGTCAAATCCTGAAATAACAACCTAGGCGGCGAGAACGTGGGTAAAAAGAGTAACAACGTCGGCACTGCCAGCAAGACAAGCCTTGTGACTATCGACCCGGTCGATAATTTCTACCAGACCTGCGCTTTCATTCCGATGTCTTTCGCGCTGGTTACGACGATCTACGAAGATGGCCAGACGGGCATCGGCCCGCACGCGTTGTGCTATCCCTTCAGCGTGGTGAAACCGTATTCCATGATGCTGATCAGCCGCGGCAGCAGCGGCACGGCGGCGAACATCCGCCGCACGGGCAAGTGTGCGTTGAATTATGTGTCGTTCGACCGCCAGCGGCTGCAGGGTATTGCCAACATGGGCTATCCGGGCATGGCGCTGGTGGACAAGCTCGAGGCCAATCCCTATACGTTGGTCGATTCGCCGTCGCCGGAAAAAGCGGCCGATCCCGAATATCCGAAAATTATCGGCGAGGCTTTCCAGGTGATGGAATGTACCTGGGATGACCGTTTCGGCCTGCAGCAGCACAAGGATGCCTTCGACCGGCCCTACGACTGTTTCTATTCACTGCTCGTCGATCACATCCTGATGAGCGAGGACCTTGCGCCAGGCGTCGAGAAGGGCGACATATTCCCCGACATGCCGGTCTTCTATGGCTACCGTGCGAATCGGGAATTCTGGTTCGCAAAGCATGACGAGCCGTTCGGCGTGCCGCTGCCCGAGGTGGAGGGGATGGAGTATCAGACAGTCTTCTACCAGGCAAACCGCATCGATTCGAACGTGCGCTTCACCGAGGATGCCTGCAAGCAGCTCACCGGTATCCCGACACCATTCATGAAGGACGCACTGAAACAGATCGTGGACGCGGCCCTGGAGAAGGGCGTCAGCCAGGTCGACGAGGAATTCCTGCAGCAGCTCACGGCTGAGCGCAGCCAGGGCTAGCCGGATGCCGCTCGCAGCGCCTCGGCACGGTCATAGCGGGGCTTCCAGAGCGTAATGGTGACCGGCACCGTGATGTTCAGCCAGAAGGCCGTCAGCATCAGCGTATAGAAGGCCTCGGTGGTCAATATCTGGTTCTGCACGTAGGCGATATCCATAACGACGAATGCGAGTTCCGCGCGGCCGAGCATACCGAAGCCGATCATCAGGCTTTCGTGGAAAGTGAAGCCCCCTGTGTAGCGGGCCGCGACCGCCGCGGAGATGATCTGCGCAAAAAACAGGCTAACCAGCAGCGTCATGCTTTCGGGAATGATGGACATGAAGATGTCCCAGTCAAAGACGATCTTGGTACCGAGGTCGATAAAGAATACCGGGCCGATCCAGGAGAAAGCCGCGTTGTCGACGACAGCCCTGGTCTTGTTGTAGGACCAGCGCGCCCGCTTGGGATCGAGCAGGAAATATTCTTCGCGCAAGATCAGGCCGGCCATGTAGGCGCCCACCGCGGGGTGGAAGCCGAACTCGTGTGCCGCCAGGCCGACCACCAGGGCCATCAACAGGACCGCGAGGGTCGAATGTTCGCCGTCGCCGGCGGTCAGTAGATCGCGGGCACCAAAGCGGCCGATGAGCGGAATCCTGGCCACCCAGCCCTCGAGGTCATGGGGCAGCAGGTAGCCGCTGATCAGCGCCACGCCGCCGAAGAACAACAGTGCCTTGCCCACGATCAGCGAAATGGAGGCCGGGTCCAGCGTCGCCTGCCCCGTCGCCAGGGGGACAAGCACCGCGACCAGCGCCAGGGACGCAATGTCGTCGAGCACGGCAGAGGTCATGATGCCCATGGCTGCGCGCGACGTCTGCAGGCCGAGACCCTTCAGCGAGACCATCGTGAGCGATACCGCGGTGGCGGTCATCGTCAGCCCGCACATCATGGAGATATGCGTGTCGCCCCAGAAATATTCGGCGAGGAAGTAGGCCGTCAGGAACGGTGCCACCGCACCGAAGAAAGCAATGCCCCAGCTGCGCTTGACGCTCCTGATGAAATTGCGCGTGTTTTCCTCGAAGCCCAGCGCAAACATGATCAGGATGATGCCGAGCTCGGCAAAGCCGCGGATGAAAGGCGCCGTGTCCGTTGGCAGGATACCGATGTTGACCATCACCACGCCGAAGGCGATGAAGTACAGGACGGACGTCAGTCGGGTCCTGGCGGCGAGCACGCCGGCCACGAGGACACCGGCCCAGATCACCGCCAGCTGTACCAGTGGATCCATAGGAATCAGCTTAACTCTTCGCGCCTCTTTGTTTTATAAGGGTTTTCCTTTTATCGCTCAAGCGAATGCTGCGCGTAGCGCCCTGGCGCGGACCCTTCGGATAACGCCTATATCAAGATCGATCGTAGTCGCCGTATAAAGGACCTGTTGGCAGCTGTCGAGGGGTTATTTAATGACCGCACAAACTGCATCTCCGCTGAACTACGAAGACGTGACATCCATTGTCGGGCCGCTGGATCAGGATCTGGTCGCGCGCATCATCGCCACGGGGGCCACGTCCGCCGACGTGCTGGAGGCGTTTACCTGGTTCAACTCGGAAGACGCGCTCGGGCCGGATCCCAGGCACCACGCCAGCGGCCTGGTAGCAAGTGTCTATGCGATCCTGGTATCCGCCCAGGATGACGATAGCGACCGGCGGGACTAGCGGCTCGGAGTGCTGCCCGCATCACGCAGGTAAGCGAATCTGCCTCATAGCGCACGATAGAGATCACCGTTGATCGAATCGGTTGGGTTCATTGTCCTGATCTCTGCTCACCTTGCTACACAGAGACAATTTCCAGCGCCGCCCGTTCGCCGGACTCCATGGCCGATTCCATGCCAATCTCCTGCAGCCGGGTGTGCTCGCCGGCGAAGTGCATTCGTGCGTGAGGGGCTAACATGGCCGGTACGTAGCGGGTAACCATGCCGGGACGGAAGTCGTGGCGGCAGCCGCCGATGTCCGTTTCCAGGCGCCAAGAGTGGGTTGCCACGGCCTTCAGCTGGCCGCGCAGCGCAGGTCGCAGCCGGGCCAGGTCGTCGACCACGAAGGCTCCGCGCTCTCCGGCCGGCAACTGGTCCAGCGCGTCGGCTTTGCGCCCCACGAGGACGGCGACGATGCGGTCGCTGTCCAGCTGTTGCCGATACAGATTCACGGCGCCGTCGGTCCAGAGGGATGGCGCGTAGCCGTCACGTTCCCAGTATTCCCCGGCATTTTGCTGCAGGAAAACCTGGCTGGTGTTCGCCCACCGCATGTTCGCGATGGCGTCGGCCTGCACGCCGGTGAACGCCGGGGTCACTATGATGCGCCGGAGGGCAGGGAAGGGCATGGCTGCAATCACAAAATTCGACCGGAAGACTGTGCCTGACTCACAGGCCGTTTCCACGCCGTTGTCATTCATGGTAATTGCGCGCACCCGCTGGTTGAGTCGCAGCCGGTCACCCAGGACTTCGCCCATCGCGTCGGTCAGCCGTGAGCTTCCACCGGTGAGCCTGTCTACGCCACCACTTTGCCGGTTGCCTGCGGCCCGGCGCGCGAGCCCCATGCGCAGGCCGTCCTGCAGGCTGGGCAGAATGGACGTGTCGCCGCTGTCGGCGGTAATGAGGCCCTCATTGACCAGTCGCAGGCCTTCGGCAGACAGGCCCTGGGCTTTGAGCCAGTCGTGCACCGAGACATCCAGGGGCCGGGCTTCCGGGCGCAGCCAGTCGTCTGGCCGCAGCAGCGGATTGTGCTGCGTGGTCACGCTTTGGAACAGCGCCGGCGGCGGCACGCGGCGTTCTTCGTCTACCGTCAGGTTCAGAGGCGAGTCGGGCCAGTCTTCCATCCGGATCAGCTGGCCCTGAATTGACAGCGAGAACGCGCCGACCGGGTTGCCGCGTGGTTCCAGCGGCAACTTCAGCCGGCGCGCCATGTCCCGCACGCGCGCGTAGAGCGGACCCACTTCCGCGGCGCCGAGCTCCGGTTGTCCGGGCAGCTGGTAATCGGTGTGCACGCGCCCGCCAGGACGCCCGCCCGCTTCCAGCACGATCACGCTCAGGCCGGCGTCCATCAGGGTGATTCCGGCATAAAGACCGGCCAGGCCGCCGCCGGCTATCACCACGTCCGCCCGGTCCCGGCTCAGCGCCCGGGTGGGCGCCAGCAGGGCCAGTCCCAGGCCGCCGGCGACCCCTGTAAGCACCCGTCTGCGATTCACGCCCGACATGCGAATCCTCTTCACTTGCTCTGCGAATAAGAGCCAAGCTGCCGGAGCGCCGCCGCCCGGTCAAGGGCTTGCGACCTCCATCACGTTAAAGGCGAATGGCGCTGGTGTCTCGGGGCCTGCTTCGGTACAAAGGCGCAATGACCGCCAGTCGTCTGCCTTTGCTGTGTTGCCTGCTTTGCCTGCCCGTTGCCGCGGCGACGGGGCAGGATGCGGCCGGGCTGTTCGCTACCTTCAAGGACCGCATTTTTCAGATTCGCGTGATCGACCAGGAGGCAGAGGAAAAGTCTGCCCTCGGTACCGGGTTCCTGGTTGCCTACGATGGCCTGATCGCGACGAACTATCACGTGATCGCAGACTATGCCGACAAGCCCGACAAGTACCGTCTCGAGTACGAAGACGAGCAGGGCAATAAGGGCGAGCTGACACTGCTCGATGTCGACGTCATCAACGATCTGGCCCTGCTGTCTGCGGAAGCCCTCGGCCGTGAGCCTTTGCGCATACAGATCGATGAGCCTGAGCAGGGCGACACCATCTACTCCATCGGCAATCCCTATGACATCGGCTTCACGGTGGTACCCGGGACATACAACGGCATCGCGCAGGACAGTTACTACAAGCGTATCCACTTTTCCGGTTCCATTAATGCCGGCATGAGCGGTGGCCCGGTATTGAATGTCGCCGGCGATATTGTCGGCATCAATGTATCCACCGCCGGTAACCAGATCAGCTTCCTGGTCCCGGTGGCGGCCTTGCGCGAGCTGATAGGCACACGCCGCTTAGCCGATGCACCGGTGGCAGATTTTGCTACGCGTATCAGGGAACAACTGGTTGCGAACCAGCGTGGCCTGATCGACGGGGTGCTGGCCGCGGAATGGCCCACCCAGGAGTTAGGTGGGGGGGTCGCCGTCGATGAAATGGCGCCTTTCGTCAAGTGTTGGGGTGGCTCGACGGACGACAAACGACTCTACAGAACCGTATCCAGCTCCTGTAGCAGTGACGAAGATGTCTATGTAGGCCCGGGCCTGCGCACGGGCGTGATCGCCTATCAGTTCTTCTGGCTCGAGGCTGACGATCTCAGCGCGCCCCGTTTTCAGAGCTACTATCGCAGCCTG
Organism: uncultured Gammaproteobacteria bacterium; assembly: GCA_947258805.1. The sequence continues at coordinate 7,574 of CAMYJV010000091.1, forward strand.
TTTTCGGACTTCATGCCCGACAACGGGGCCGACGAGGACAATGTCACGAACTTTGCCTGCGACGAGATGTTCGTCGAGCCAGCATCGGGCGCCGTAGACAAAGTAGTGCTCTGTCTCCGCGCCTACCGCAAGTTCGGCGGCCTGTACGACGCTTTGTACGTCAGCGGTTCCGTCGACTGGCAGGACCGTGCCTTCATCAGCCATTTCACCCTGGCGGGTGTTGAGCCGGACACGCTGACGGCGTTCATGGAACGTTTCCAGCAGGTGGTGCGGCGGTGACCACGGTCGTAGAAGTCCGCGGTCGCGGCGGCCAGCTGCTGGAACGCTTTCGCAGCGACGCGGCGCAGATTTCCATCGGCCGGGCATTCGACAACGATCTGATCGTGGAAGACCGGTATGTCTGTCCGCACCACGTGACCCTCGTGCGGGCGGGTGACGGGTGGCTGATCAATGATCACGACAGCCTGAACGGCTACGAGCACAGTGCGCGGCTCGGAAGGGACGGGGACTGCCTGCAATCGGGTGACCGGGTGCGCATCGGCCACACCGAGCTGCGCGTTTATTGCGAAGAACATCCCGTGGCAGAAGCTTTGGCTGTGGATGGCACTGAAGCCCGCTTCGCAGGCCTTGGCCGACACAGCGTGTGGCCCGTGTTGCTGCTGGTCTCACTGGGCGTGTTACTGGGTCAGGCCTACCTGGGCAGCTTCGAAGAATTTCGCTGGTTGCCAGGCCTCGGCGAGCAGATTAACTGGTTGCTGGGAATCGCTATCATTGCGGCGTTCTGGGCCCTGGTCGGGCGCCTGCTCCGCCATCGAGGCGCTTTTCTCGCCCACCTGTCTATCTGGTGCGTGTATGGGATCTTCGCCGCACTGGCCGGTTGGCTGGCGAGCTTCGTCGCTTACAATCTCAACAGCGGCAGCGTATTTTCCGCCCTGGACCAGGGACTGAGTTTCGGCCTGCAGGTCGGTGCCCTTTGGGCCAGCCTGTTGCTGGCCACGACCCTGCAGCCGCAGTGGCGGCTCGTGTCCGCAGTCTGCATATCCGCTGCATTCATTGCCATCGGCCTGGTGACGCGGGTAGGGCTCGAGCGCGAATTTTCCACCATCCCGGACTATTACGGCCAGGTCATGCAGCCCGGTTTGCGCTGGGCCCCGGCGGTGAGCCAGGCTAGGACGGCATCGGCGGTGTCGCAGCTGGTCGAGCGCGTGGACGCGGAAGCGGAGCGGCTGGCTGCAGAAGCGGCACAAAAGCAGAACAGCCGGCGCACGTCCGTCGGCGAAGGTGACTGACACCGCGGTCTTTCAGCACATCAGGGGTACGAGCCAACATGGAAATTGCAATACTGCTATACGACGGTGTGACGGCGCTCGATGCGATCGGTCCCTACGAAGTTCTGCACCTGGCGCCCGATGCCCAGGTGAAATTCGTTGCCACTCAGCCCGGACTCATCCGGACGGATTTCGGCATGCTTAACCTCAATGCGGATTACGGCCTTGCCGACGTGCCGACACCGGACATCCTGCTGGTGCCCGGCGCGCCGGACCCGGGTGCGGCAATGGGTGACGAAGCGGTGCACGCGTGGTTGCAGCAGGCCCACGCCACCAGTACCTGGACCACGTCGGTTTGCACCGGCGCGCTGGTGCTCGGGGTAGCCGGCCTGTTGAAGGGTGTGCGTGCCAGCACGCACTGGATGGCCCTGGAGGCCCTCGGGCAGTTCGGCGCGCAGCCCACATCCGATGGCGTGGTTCGCGACGGCAAGATCATGACCGCCGCGGGCGTGTCTTCCGGCATCGACATGGCCCTGACCCTGGTAGCGGAGCAGTGGGACGAGGCGACGGCCCAGGAGATTCAGCTGATCATCGAGTACGACCCGGAGCCGCCTTTCCAGGCCGGTTCGCCGGACAAAGCGCCCGCAGAGATCCGCGACCGGGTCATCGCCAAGTACCAGGCTGCCATGCAGTCCTGAGTCCCGGCCCCACGCGCGCCAGGGTCGCGGGTGACCTCGCGGCCAAAACTGTGTATAACGGGCTCCGCGCCGGTTTCCTGCGCAAAAACAACGACTAAGCCCGATATCACGACAGTCTGGAGATGCTTGATGACCAACAGGATTCTGCTACCGGAATCTGAGTTGCCGACGCACTGGTACAACGCCATTGCCGACCTGCCCAGCCCGCCGGCGCCGCCCATGGGCCCGGACGGCCAGCCCGTCGGTCTCGACGCCCTGAGTGCAATTTTTCCGCCGGGTTTGATCGAGCAGGAAGTCAGCGGCGAGCGTTGGATCGAGATACCCGAGGAGGTGCGCGAGATGCTGCGCATCTGGCGTCCGACACCGCTGGTGCGGGCGCATCGGCTCGAGCAGGCGCTGGGTACTCCGGCCAAGATCTTCTACAAGAACGAAAGTGTGAGCCCAGCCGGCTCCCACAAGCCGAACACGTCCGTGGCGCAGGCCTATTTCAACAAGATTGCCGGTATCAATCGCCTGGCCACGGAGACAGGAGCCGGGCAGTGGGGTTGTTCCCTGGCGCTGGCCGGGCAGTTCCTCGACATGGAAGTGCGCGTGTACATGGTGAAGGTGAGCTACGGCCAGAAGCCCTATCGCCGTTCACTGATGCAGACCTGGGGTGCCGAAGTCTACGCGAGCCCCACGGACATGACTGATTCCGGTCGCAAGGTGCTGGCCGAAGACCCGGACAGCCCCGGGTCCCTGGGCATTGCGATCTCCGAGGCCGTGGAAGAGGCCATCCATCGCAAGGACACGAATTACGCGCTGGGTTCCGTGCTGAATCACGTCTGTCTGCACCAGACCCTACGCTGACAAGGCCGCCGGCAAAGAAGTGCGGTTGATCGGGGCAGAACCGAGTTCCTGCCCGAGCCTGACGCAGGGCGTGTATACCTACGACTACGGCGATGCGACGGGCCTGACGCCGATGATGAAGATGTACACGCTGGGCCATGATTTCGTGCCGCCGGGCATCCACGCCGGGGGGCTGCGTTACCACGGCCAGTCACCGCTGGTCAGCCAGCTGGTGCACGAAGGCCTGGTGGAGGCCGTCGCGATCCCGCAGCTCGAGACCTTTGAAGCCGGCCTGCTGTTTGCCCGCACCGAAGCTATCGTGCCCGCGCCGGAGTCCACGCATGCGATTGCCGCAACCATTCGCGAGGCGCAGCACTGCAAGGAAACGGGCGAAGCGAAAACGCTGCTGTTCTGCCTGTCCGGGCACGGCCACTTCGATATGATGGCCTACGAGCGCTACCTTGCCGGTGACCTCGAGGACTTCGAGTATCCGAGCAATGCCATTGCGCAGTCGCTGGAGCGCCTGCCGAAAATCGCCTGAGACCGGCCGCAGCCGGGACAACTTTCAGTCGTCGCTCGGTGCCTTTACATAGGTGCCTGGTGCGTCTTCGATGACGGGAAGCTGCCCGTCGCCGGGCACCCGCGCCGGCACCATGGGGCCTGAATGTTGACTGAGCCACTGGTCCCAGTCGGGCCACCACGACCCCGGATGCTCTTCGGCACCGGCGAGCCACGCGTCGAGATCCGTCGGCTGATCGTCGTTCAGCCAGTACTGGTACTTGCGCTTGGCCGGCGGGTTGATCACGCCCGCAATGTGCCCTGAACCGGCGAGCATGAAACGTACCGGGCCGGAATACAGGCCGCGTGCCTTGAATACCGACGGGTAAGGGGCGATGTGGTCTTCTTTCGACGCCTGCAGGTAAATCGGAATCGTGATTTTGCGCAGGTCGATGGGTGTGCCGTTCAGTTCGATGCCGCCCGGCTTGGCCAGGTTGTTGTGCAGGTACATTTCCCGCAGGTAGTACATGTGAGTCTGGCGCGGCATGCGGGTCGCATCGGCGTTCCAGTGCAGCAGGTCGAAAGGCACCGGGTCCCGGCCGAGCAGGTAGTTGTTCACATAGAACGACCAGATGAGGTCATTCGCCCGCAGCATGTTGAAAGTGGTGAACATGGCCTGGCCGTCCAGGTAGCCCTTGTCCTCCATCATGCTGTCGAGGTTCTCGAGCTGCTTTTCGTCGACGAAGACTTTCAGGTCGCCGGCCTCGGAGAAGTCTGCCTGGGCAGCGAAGAAAGTGGCCGCCTGGATGCGGTCGTCGCCGTGGGCTGCCATGTATGCCAGCGTCGCTGACAGCAGCGTGCCGCCGATGCAGTAACCGATGGCGGACATTTGGCGCTCGCCGGTTGCCTGCTCCACCGCCGCGACGGCGCCGAGGATGCCCTCATCCATGTAGTCGGTGAAACTTTTTTCGGCGAGGCGCTCGTCGGGGTTCACCCAGGACACCACGAAGACCGTGTAGCCGCGATCCACCGCCCAGCGCACGAAGGATTTTTCCGGCGTCAGGTCGAGTATGTAGTACTTGTTGATCCACGGCGGAACGATCAGCAGCGGTTGCCGGTAGACTTCTGCCGTGGTGGGCTGGTACTGGATCAGCTGGATCAGGTCATTCTGAAAGACCACCTTGCCGGGTGTGGTTGCAATATTCTCGCCGAGCCGGAATGCCTCGGAGTCGCTCATCGTAATCTGCAGGGCGCCGCCACCTTTTTCCATGTCACGCTGGAAATTCTGCAGGCCCTTGACCAGGTTCTGACCATTGGTTTCGATGGTTTCCCGCAGCACCTCCGGGTTCGTCCAGATGAAGTTGCTGGGTGAGAACGAATCGGCGAACTGGCGGGTATAGAACTCGACTTTGTGGGCGGTCTGGTCGTCAATGCCCTCGATGCCGGACATCGTGTCGACCAGCCACCTGGCCGTGATCAGGTAAGACTGCTTGATGAAATCGAACAGCGGGTTCTCTTGCCAGTCGGGATGACTGAAACGTCGGTCACCGGGTTCGGGACTGGCCGTTGCCTCGCCCCTGGCGCTGCCGGCCAATTGCCCGGAGGCCTTTTGCCACAGCTGCATGTGCTGTTGCCACAGGTTGATGTTGGCTTCCATCAGCCGACCCGGGTCCATCCACAGTTTCTGCGCCGCGTCTGTCATGGCCTTGCTGACGTTCAGCGGATCCATGGACGTTGCACCCATGCTGTTGGAGGACTGCAGCAGCTGCGTGTACATGCCCTGGCTGCGCTGTGCCAGTTCGAACAGTTCTTTTGAGAGCTGCTCGACGTCCGGTTTTCCGCTGCCTGGTTTCTCACTCATCGCGACATGACCTTCGCTCAGTCTTTCTTCTTGTTGGGCCCGACCATCATCGCATCCAGCATCTGCTTCTGGAAATTCGACCACGCCTCAATATTGCGATCCGCCATTGATTGCATAACGCCCATCGGTGTCCTCGACATGGCGTCCTGAAACTGCTGCTGCCACTGCTGTTGCTGCTGGGTAAAGCTGGCGACGCTCTGATCCAGGAACTGTGTCATCAATCCCTGCATCGGGTTGCCGTAGAAACGGATGATCTGCATCAGCATCTCAGTGCTGAGAATTGGTTGGCCGCCCTGTTCCTGCTCGGCCAGGATCTGCAGCAGTACATTGCGCGTAATATCTTCACCGCTGGTCTCGTCGACCACCGCGATCTCTTCCCCGTTGGCGACGAGTTCGCGGATATCCTGCAAGGTGACATGCTGGCTTGCGGTCGTATCGTACAGTCGGCGATTCGCGTATTTCTTGATTGTTCTGGGCATTCGCTGAGATTCTAACCAATATCGGCAACGATAAACGCAAAAAGGGCGGCAGCCGTCGGCTGCCGCCCTGTACGCACGTGGCGACGAATAACGCTGTTCTTTGCAGCGTTAGCCGTTGCTGGCGGTCTTCGCGACCTTCTGGATTTCAGCCTGCGCGACCTCAGTCGCTTCCCGGGTGGCGGTGCCGGCAAGGTTGATGTACTGGTGCACGTGTTGGGCCATCTTCTCACTGAAGGCCCGGCCATTGCTCATCTGCTGATCAACGTAATCGCTGGCGTCCTTCGCCTGGCCGGCCATCTTGGCCTGTGACACCGCGTAGTCCACGCAGTCGCCCATCACGGAGATGCTCTCCCGCATGAAGCTCTCGAAGGTGTTGACGGCGTAACCGCCGAAGGCGCGCATGGGCTCGAACACCTGGCGCTGCATGTCAGCAATCTGTTCGAAAGTCTGGTTCTGGTCGGTCATGGTTGATTCCTCTGTATTCCGAGCTGGTCAAACTGCAACGTATAATACAGGCGAAAATTGTGCAGTGCAAGATAGTGCTACGGCAGAGATGGATAATAATAAGTAATTGAAAAATATAAAAAATTATGAATCTTCAAATAGCCTGAGCTTTTTGGTTATGGCGGCGCAAGAGTTCCCCGGCACCCGCATTACGGAGCAGGGCCTGATACCGGCCTGGCAGACCTTAGTTGCGGATCATGCAGGGGCAGGCCGGGCTAGTTGCAGTTCGTTAGACCATCGATCCAGAAGT
>CAMYJV010000092.1 GCA_947258805.1 uncultured Gammaproteobacteria bacterium
CCCGGTATTTCATGCCCTGGGCAGTCCCTGACAAAGCAGCCAATAGGTGGGATTGCCGGGGTCTTTGGGGACTAGGAAATTGCCTGATTTTCAACTTGGAATTGGCCTGTATGTGCCCCGATTTGTACCCTAAAGCGGAAAATGTGGTGGGCCGTATAGGAATCGAACCTATAACCAATGGATTAAGAGTCCACTGCTCTACCTAGTTGAGCTAACGGCCCGTTGGCTTGTCATCGCCCGGCGGTGCTCGCCAGAGCGGAAAATGGGGTGGATGATGGGACTCGAACCCACGACCACCGGAATCACAATCCGGGGCTCTACCAACTGAGCTACACCCACCATTGATCTGTCTGTCTTCACACCCTTCGGGTGTTGGCGCGCCCGGCAGGACTCGAACCTGCAACCGTCGGCTTAGCTTACCACTGCAGCTTTCGCTGCCGCCGGCCATCCGGCGTTTGCTGGTCTGGACTATCTCTTCACCGTCTCAGGTGCCGCACGTATAGTCTCTACGGATCCCCGCGCTCAACGCCGGTTTCCACGGGATTGCCATCAGCATTACCTGTTAAGGGTTCCCCGTTACAGTGCAGTCCACTTTGACGGTTCCGGTTCCCGCCAAAGGCTCCTATTGCTCAAAGGCCGATGCTCTATCCGGTTGAGCTACGGGCGCAATGTCGAAATCCACTTCCTCCCCGGCGTTTTCCGGCCGGATCTCTCAATCGTCGTCTGACAGGATTGGTCGGGGCAGACGGATTCGAACCGCCGACCCTCTGCTCCCAAAGCAGATGCGCTACCAGACTGCGCCATGCCCCGTTGCCGAACCGCCACCTCGGTTCAATTATAGCCGGCCCACCTGCAGGGCGCAGGATCTTAGGGCCGGGGCCCGGCGCCGTCAATGCGGGACTTCTGGCCCGGGTGTCGCTCTGGTATGTTGCGCCCTTGCCTGGCCACAGATTGCCCCGACCGCCCCCAATGACAGCCAGAATAATTGACGGCAAGGCCATTGCCGCGGAGATCCGGGCAGAGATCGGCGCGCGCATTGAGGGCCTGCGCCTGGCGGGTAAGCCCGCACCGGGACTGGCCGTAGTGCTGGTCGGCGCGGATCCCGCGTCATCTATCTATGTGCGCAACAAGCGGCGAGCCTGTGAAGAGGCCGGCATCGTGTCGAGGTCCTATGATTTGCCAGACACGACGTCGGAAGCGGATTTGCTGGTGCTGATTGACGAACTGAATGGCGACGACGCGATTCACGGCATTCTCGTGCAGCTACCTCTGCCGCGGCATATCAATGAGAACGCCGTCATCGAGCGCATCCTGCCGGTAAAGGACGTGGACGGCTTTCACCCCTACACCGTCGGTCGCCTGTCCCAGCGCATACCGATGCTGCGGCCTTGCACCCCTTTCGGCATCATGATGCTGCTGGAGCGCATTGGCGTAGATCCCAAGTCGAAGCACGCCGTCGTCGTGGGCGCATCGAATCACGTCGGCCGGCCCCTCGCCCTGGAGTTGCTCCTGGCCGGCGCCACCACCACGGTCTGCCATCGCTTTACCACGGACCTGCAGGCCCACGTGGGCAGGGCCGACATTCTTGCCGTGGCCGTCGGGAAGCCCGAGCTGGTGCCCGGCGCATGGGTCAAACGCGGCGCCGTGGTGATTGACGTGGGCATCAATCGCCAACCGGACGGCAAGCTGATCGGGGACGTGGAATTTGCCGGTGCCTGTGAGCGTGCGGCGTGGATCACACCCGTTCCCGGCGGGGTGGGCCCAATGACCGTCGCGATGCTGCTCCAGAACACCCTGTTGGCAGCGACAGAAGGCAGCGGCCTGCTTGAAGCCAGGCCCGCGGCGACCGGCAAGGATTAGTAAACTATGCGAGACAGACTCGGAGGACTAGCAATGCGACCTGGCATTATTGCTCTGACATTGACGTTCATGGCGTGGTCCCTGGCAGCGCCTGCGGCGGACTTCCCGCAGGTGCGCTTTGAAACCACGGCCGGCAACTTTGTCATTGAACTCGACACTGACCGGGCGCCACTGACCGTGGCGAACTTCATGCAGTATGTGAACGACGGCTACTACGAAGGCACCGTCTTTCATCGCATCATCGCCAATTTCGTCATCCAGGGTGGCGGTTACACCATCGATCTTGCCGCCAAGCCGACGCGGGACGGAGTTCCGAATGAATCCGGTAACGGCCTGCAAAACCGTCGCATGACAGTGGCCATGGCCCGAACCAACAACCCGCACAGCGCCGACTCGCAGTTCTACATCAATCTCGCGGACAACGTCGACCTGGACCCCAAACCCACTCGCTGGGGCTACACTGTGTTCGGCCGTGTGATCGAAGGCGCGGACGTAATCGATGAGATTGGTTACCGACCAACGCAACCAAAAGATCCCTTTCAGAATTATCCGGCCGCGCCCGTGATTATCGAACGCACCGTGGTGCTCACACAGGCATCGGAGCAGGGAGGCGGTTGATCAGGCCCGGGCGGCCGACGCCGTGGCGTCGCCCGCCGGTGTCCAGTCGAGCAGCTCTTCGACGTTCTGAAACCGATCGTCGGGTTTTTTTGCCAGCATGCGATCGACGCCTGGCTGGTAGCGCGCCAATGCCGCCGGCAACCGGGGCACGGGGGCATGGCGGTGCCGAATGATCATCGCCATCGGCGTTTCTGCGTTAAAGGGTTTGTCGCCCGTCAACATCTCGAAGAAGATCACGCCCAGACTGTAGATGTCGCCACGCTGGTCTACCTGGTCGGCGTGGCCCTGCTCTGGACTCATGTAGTAAGGCGTGCCGAAAATCTCCCCCGTGCCGGTGATTTCTGCCCGTAACTGCGCCTGCTTGGCCAAGCCAAAATCGATGAGCACCAGGGTCCCGTCATCGCGGAACATCACGTTCGTGGGCTTCAGGTCTCGATGCGTGATGCCGACCCGGTGCAGTTCCCCCAGCGCGTCGGCGATCTGCCGCATGTAGCGAAAGGCCAGCTCGGGGTTCATACCGGCGGCAATCCGCCGTTTCAGGCTGCCCTGACCGCAATATTCCATGGCAATGTACGCGTGGTCGTCGGCAATCCCGAGATCATAAATTTTCACGATGCTCGGATGGTTGAGCTTCGCAATCAGTTCATATTCCTGCAGGAAGCGCTCAAAGGCCACCTCGTTGCCGGAGTCGGGCATCTGGCGCAGCACCTTGAGCACAGCCGAACGCCCGGTATTCTCTTCCGTGGTCAGGTAAACGGAAGACACGTCGCTGCCCGACAGCTGTTCGCGAATCGCGTAGCCTTTCAGGCTGGGCAGGCCCGCTTCCGCCAGGTCAGGGAGACCTTCTTCCCCGCCCAGCACGTTTTCCAGCACTTCGATGAGGCGCACGTGATTAAGGCGCGATTTAGACAAGTACTCGGCTGCCCCGCCCTTCAGGGCGCTGACAATTTGCCGCTCTTCACCGTTGCCGATCACCACGACCGGAGGAAAGCCGGAGATTTGCCGGAACTGCTGCAACCATTCCAGCGCGTCCTGGCCGCCGGCGGGATGGCCGAGCAAAATCACGTCATTTCCGGCCCCCGAGAAGCTCTCGGGCAAGCGCCCGGAGAACACGGGGTCATAGTCACGCACCACTGCATCAGGCCAGCGGGTCGTCACGTGATGCGACAACAGGCTTCGGTAATCGGCGCTGTCGTCGATAATGAATATGCGCGGTTCCGAGGTCATCACGCCACGTCGCCCCTGCCGTGGTGGTTAATCAGGCGGCACCCGCTTGCGGGCCGACTTCCCGGCTATCGTCGCTGTCCGCCAACTCGTCAGCTTCACCCTCGAGGCGGCGGCGCAGGTTTTCCCGCTCCGTCTTGGCCAGGTCAGAGCGTTCCCGTTCCAGCCGGGCCAGGTAGGTTGGCGTAACATCACCCGTGACGTACTCACCGGAAAAGCACGACGCATCGAAACCGTCGATATCCGCGTTGTCGTGGCTCACGGCGGCGATTAAATCGCTCAGGTCCTGGTAGACGAGCCAATCTGCGCCGATAAACCGCTCAACCTCCTGTTCGGTGCGAGTGCCGGCCACCAGTTCCGAAGCTGCCGGCATATCGATGCCATAGACATTCGGATACCTCACCGGCGGCGAGGCCGATGCGAAGTACACGCGTCGCGCACCCGCTTCCCGGGCCATCTCAATGATCTGCTTGGAGGTGGTACCGCGAACGATAGAATCGTCAACCAGCAGCACCGCCTTGCCTGCGAACTCCAGATCGATTGCATTCAGTTTGCTACGCACCGATTTCTTGCGCATTTCCTGGCCGGGCATGATGAACGTGCGGCCGATGTATCGATTCTTCACGAACCCTTCGCGATACTTCACCCGCAGCTGGTGCGCCACTTCCAGGGCACTGGTCCGACTCGAATCGGGTATCGGGATCACCACGTCGATGTCGTGGTGGGGATGCTCACGCAAAATCTTCTCAGCCAGGCTCGTACCCATGCGCAGGCGCGCCTTGTACACCGATATGCTATCGATAATGGAATCCGGCCGGGCAAAATATACGTGTTCGAAAATGCAGGGCTTGTAGGCCGTTTCGTCGCTGCACAGCTGGCTGAAGAACTCGCCGTCCTGGCGAATGAACACGCCCTCCCCCGGCAAAATGTCCCGCTCCAGTTCAAAGCCCGCCCCGTCGAGGGCCACGCTTTCCGAAGCCACCATGTAATCCGCCCCAAGGTCCGTCTCCCGCTTGCCGATGCAGGCGGGGCGAATGCCGTGCGGATCCCGGAACGCCACGATACCGTGGCCGAGAATCAGGGCCACCACTGCATAACCGCCTCGGCAACGCCGGTGCACTTGCCTGATGGCGGCAAACACGGCCTCCGGGGTCAGGTGATTGCTGTCCTGTTGCTGCAGTTCGCCGGCAAAAACGTTGAGCAGGGCCTCGGTATCCGAACCGGTATTCAGGTGCCGGCGATCCTCGTGAACCAGCACCTGCTTCAGCTCTTCCGCATTGGTCAGGTTGCCGTTGTGGGCCAGGCAAATGCCGTACGGCGAATTCACGTAGAAGGGTTGAGCTTCCGACGAACTAGACCAGCCGGCCGTCGGATAGCGCACGTGACCGATGCCCATGTTGCCGCGCAATTTCAGCATGTGGCGTTGGTGAAATACGTCGCGCACCAGGCCATTGCTCTTGCGCGTACAAAGCGTCCCGTTGGCATCGGTGGCAATACCCGCCGCATCCTGCCCACGGTGCTGCAGCACGGTCAGCGCATCGTAGATGGCCTGGTTAACCGGCTGGTGACTGACAATTCCGACGATTCCACACACGGTTGGTGTCCGGTTGATTGCGTACTCAGGACGACTCGGTCGCGGCCGCCGGGTCGCTCGTTTCTTGATCCTTGTCCAGCATTTCCATGCCCCCGGCCGCCACATCGCGCAACAGGTCGGCAACGGGCTCCGCATACGGTATCAATTTCGATTCAGCCCACCAAGGATCCGCATCGAAACCCGTGAATTGCAGGGCCATTACTACCAGGGCAGCCAGTACCGCACCCCGCCCCAGGCCGAACAGCCCGCCGAGCAGCCGATCTGTGCCCGTGAGGCCGGTCTGGTCCAGCAGGAAAGACAGCAGCGCCGTCAGCAGCCCGCCCAGGATCAGCACGGCCACCAGCACGACAACGCGCGCAGCCCACAGTCGCAACACCGGATCTTCTACCCAGCCCGTCATCTGGGCGCTCGCAAAGCCGGCAAACTTCCACGCGCACCAGATAGCGATGACCCAGACCCCCAGGGACAGGGCCTCTTTGACGAAGCCGCGAAACAGGCCCACCACACCCGACAGGGTGACGACGCCAAGCAGCAGATAATCCACCCAGACCATGCTGCCGCTCAAGTAGCCTGCCCTTCAGGCGCAAGCTGGCCCTTGTAGCCGGCCCGTGCCAGCTCGCCCGCCAGCTTCTCGGCAGCTTCCCGGCTCGGCCGGGGGCCAACACGCACACGATAGAGCGTGCGGCCGTCGCGTTCCAGCGGCAACAGATAGGTCTCATAGCCCTTGGCCGACACCTCTCCGGCCAGGCGCTTGGCGTTGTCCCGACTGGCGAAACTGCCCAACTGCACTGCCCAGCCGCTCCGGGCTGGGCTCGCCTTTGGCGGCGGTTCCGCCTTTGGCGTGGCTTTCGGCTTGACCTTCGGGGGCGCGGTCGGCGCCTTGGCTACGGTCGGCTTGACGGCCTCGCCGGAAGGCTTCCGCTCAGCCTGGGCCGCCGGCTGCGACTGGGGTGCCGGCGCAGCTACGGGCGCGGCCGCACTGGGCATGGGCACGGGCGGCTCGGCGGCTTCGCGGTCCGGGCGAATCGTCACGGTGCGGACATCGCGATCCAGGGCGCCCGACACCGGCATCGCCGGTTCCTGTTCACCAGGACCATCGAGAATCGCCGGTGCTATCACGACCAGCGCGACGATGAGTACCGCAGCACCCACCATGCGCTCTAGGAGTTGACGATCCATGCGCGACCTCGGCCCACCGGGCGCAGAGTATACCCTTGGCAAGGGCTCGCCGCGGTATTTGGTGCCAGACCCGCGCGCAGAAAACTGCGGCGAAAAACGGCCAGCCGCATCAGGCCTCCGGGTCCGCTTCCAGCCACTCGAGGGCCGGACCGACCACCTCGAAGGATCCGCATACGACAATGCGATCCCCTGCCCTGGTCTGCGCAACCGCCAGCTGCAGCGCCTCTGCCGGCGTCTCCCGCCACATAATTTCGCCATCCGCCGCCGTGGTCAGCCGCGCCGCCAACTCACGTGGATCGAGACCAGCCGCCTTGCCCGCCCGGCACGCGATCCAGCGGCGCGCCAGGGGCGCCAGGGGTTCGAGCACCTTGTCCAAATCCTTGTTCGCATGGATCCCCAGGACGATCGTGTTTTCTGCCGGCGAGCCTGGCTGCGCCAGGCGCGCAGCCAGGGACCGGGCCGCCTGCGGATTGTGGGCAACGTCGAGCAACCACTGGCGGTCGTGCCGAGCGAGCTGCTGGAAGCGCCCGGCCGGCGGTTTCACAGTCAATGCAGCGCGCAGGGACGGGGCGTCGATGGGCTCTTGCGCGCTTGCCGTCGCCGCGGCCAGCGCAAGACTAATGTTGGCCAGCTGTGCGTCATCGCCCGGCTCCGGCAGCGGCAGATCGGCCAGCCGCAGTCCATCGCTGCTCCACCACTGCCACGCATCAACGCCGCGCGCGTAACCAAAATCCTCCCCAGCCAGCCGTAGATCCGCATCAATGTCAGCAGCTTGGGCGCGAATCACCGCAGGTACGTCGGGCGCACCGTAGAAGCCGGGCCGGCCGGCGCGCAGGATGCCCGCCTTTTCTGCGGCAATGTCCTCGAGCGTGTGGCCAAGCCAGTCCTCGTGATCCAGCGCAATGGTGGTGATCAGGCTGAAATCCGGATCAATGACGTTGACAGCATCCAGGCGGCCGCCGAGCCCGACCTCGAGTACCCAGGCATCCAGGCGGGCGCGACTGAACAGCCACAGCGCGGCCAGCGTGCCGAACTCAAAATAGGTCAGGGGATCGTTTTGCCGGGCGTGATCGATGGCCTCGAATGCCTCAACCAGTTCCGCGTCTGTTGCCGCCGCACCCGACAGCCTGATGCGCTCGTTGTAACGCACCAGGTGCGGCGAGGTGTAAACGCCGGTGCGCCAGCCGAACGCACTGAGCAGGGCAGCAAGATAGTGTGCCGTCGTGCCCTTGCCGTTCGTGCCCGCAATGCTGAAGACTCGACCGGGCGGAGGGCTGATATCGAGTCGCTGGAGCACGGCCCGGACGCGCTGCAGCCCCAGATCAATGTCGCGCGGATGCAGCGTCTGCTGCCAGCTGAGCCAGTCTGCCAGTGAACGGCGCATGGTCGGGAAATCTTTACTAAATCAGCCGTCTGGACACGACCTGTCGCTCACGGGGCTGCAGGCCTGAACCGGGAGATCGTAATCAGGGCGCGGTGGCCGGCGCCACCGTCGGCGCCGGTTCCGGCTTTTTCATCAGCTTTGCCAGCAACCGCGCAATCGCGTCACGCAGTTCCCGGCGGTCGACGATCATGTCTACCGCACCGTGTTCGAGCAGAAACTCGCTGCGTTGAAATCCCTCGGGCAGAGTCTCGCGCACCGTTTGCTCAATGACCCGCGGCCCTGCAAAACCGATCAACGCATTGGGTTCAGCAATGTTCAGATCACCCAGCATCGCCAGGCTTGCAGATACCCCACCGGTCGTTGGATCCGTCAGCACAGACACATAGGGGACGCGGGCTTCCGCGAGACTGGCCAGGGCCGCACTGGTCTTGGCCATCTGCATCAGCGAAAACAAGGCCTCCTGCATACGAGCCCCGCCGCTGGCAGAAAAGCTGATCAACGGCATCTGGTTGTCGCGGCTGAAACCGGCGGCCCGAGCAAACTTCTCGCCCACGACAGAGCCCATCGAGCCTCCCATGAAACGAAATTCGAAAGCCGTTGCGATGACGGGCAGACCTTTCAAAAGGCCGGTCATCGCAACCAGCGCATCTTCTTCGCCGGTCACGCGCTGGGCCTGGGTAATCCGGTCGCGGTAGCGCTTGCTGTCCTTGAACTTCAGCGGATCCGTGGGCGCGAGCTTCTCTGCGACTTCCCGCCCACTGCCGGCGTCCAGAAACATGTCCAGCCGGTCACGGGCGCCGATGCGCATGTGATAACTGCACTTGGGACAGACAAACAGGTTCCGTTCGAGCTCCGAGCGATAGAGCTGCGCCCCGCACTGGCTGCATTTCTGCCACAAACCCTCGGGCACCGAGCGGGAACGCCCCTCCGTCTTAATGCGAGAGGGCATGATCTTGTCGAACCAGTTCATTGTGCTTCCATGATAAACCGCCAGCGCGCCGAGAATCACCCGGTCGCGCTGGCTGGCAAACCGAAGGCTGCCGGATAGTGCACGCTGACGAGGCTCAGGCCGGCTGCCGGCGCGGTGATTCCTGCCAGTTTACGGTCACGACCGGCCAACAGTTCCGCAATCCAGTCCGGCGCAGCCTCGCCGATGCCGATTCGCACCAGCGTGCCAACGATGTTGCGGACCATGTGGTGCAGGAATGCGTTCGCCGCGATCTGGACCGTCACGATCTCACCCTGGCGACTGACGTCCATACGCCTGACATCGCGCAGCGGGGAGTTCGCCTGGCATGCAGCTGCCCGGAAGGCCGAGAAATCGTGCTCGCCCACCAAGTCCGCCGCCGCTGTCACCATCACACCCATATCGAGGGGCTGGCGCACCCACCAGGCCCGGTGCCGTTCCAGGGCCGAGCGCACGGGCCGATTCAGAATTCGATAACGGTAACCGCGCTCCGTAGCGCTGTAGCGGGCATGAAAGTCCTGCGTGACAGCGACAGCCCACAAGACGTTGACGTCGTCCGGCAGGTTGCTGTTGATGCCCAGGACCCACTGACGCGGCGTGCGCTCTGCCCCGGTATCGAAGTGGACAACCTGGCCCTCGGCGTGCACGCCGGTGTCGGTGCGGCCGGCGCCCACACAGTCGACCGGCTCTGCCGCGACAGCGGCTACGGCCGAGTTGAGGACAGCCTGCACGCTGGGGGCATGGGGCTGAATCTGCCAACCGTTGTAGGCGGTGCCGTCGTACTCGAGCCCGACTGCCACGCGCCGGCGTTCCGGCCTGGCGGCGGGCCCGCGACTCGCAGGACTCAAGCGGACAGTGTGTCGAGGAGGCGCTGCGCTTCCTGGCGCTGGGGCTCGTCGCCCTCTTCGATCACTTCACCCAGGATACTGCGCGCCCCGTCGGGATCGCCCATGTCGATGTAGGCGCGAGCCAGGTCGAGCTTGGTCCCCACCTCCGTCATGGTGGGTCCTTCGCGACCGCGAGCGGGTTTATCCATGGTCCCGGTGGGCGCTTCTTCTGTCACCTGCTCGCCAACGTCGAAGTCGACGAGGTCGCCAGCGCCACCGCCAGCGAGTCCTTCGGGTGCTCCGGGACCCGGCTGTGCCGCCGTTTCCTCCACTTCGGGCTTGGGTTGTTCCGCCGTATCGCCAATCTCATCGGCGGCAGAACTTTTTTCCATCGCCTGCGTAAGTTCATCCAGGTCCGGTCCGGCCTGCTCAGCCGTGACGTCACCAGCCAGGAAGGCGTCCACCGAGTCATCCGACGGCAACTCCCCGGTCAGCTGCTCGACCTCGGAAGTAGACTCCAGCCCCATCACATCGCCAGCCAGCAACGTCGGATCTTCAAGCTCGCTGGCCAGCAACGTGGCGTCGTCATCGCGGGAGGCCTGGTCTTCTTCATCTCCGATGGCATCTTCAAACTCGCTGATATCGAGCCCCAGTTCGTCGAGATCCAGTG